>DASQRJ010000031.1:0-2331 GCA_035642955.1 Acidobacteriaceae bacterium | reverse complement strand
GCCGTCCCGGCGGTCGTTGCCTACAACCAGTTTTCCGCGCGCATCCGCGAGTTCGGTTCCCGCATGGACGACTTTGCGCGAGAGCTGCTGAACAGCATGGAAGAGATCACGCTGCGGCCGCAGCAGGACCCGCTCGAGCGGGAGCGCGCAGGCCGCGAGATAGTGCAGGAGCCCGGCCGTGGCGTTTACTAACGCGGGAGGCCGCACGCAGTCGTCACTGGCCGACATCAACATCACGCCGCTGGTGGACGTTGTCCTGGTCCTGCTCGTCATCTTCATGCTCACCGCGCCTGTGCTGCAGTCGGGCATCGATGTTGCCGTGCCCAAGACGCGCACCGTGCGCGAGGCCACAGAGCAGCATGAGGTCATCACCATCGATCGCGATCAGCGCGTGTTTCTGGGCGATCATCCCATCAATGTCAACGAGATTCCGGAGCGGCTGCACAATCCGAATGTCGACCCATCGAAGCAAATCATCTATCTCCGTGCCGACGAACGGGTGCCCTTCGGCGCCTTTGCTTCGGTCATGGACGCAGTGAAGCAAGCCGGCATTACCAATGTTTCCATCGTGACCCAGCCACTTACCAATTCGCCGGGTCAGAAGTAGGAGCAGGATGCCACTGGATGCCGAAGAGCGATACGAAAGGCGAGCACCGTTCGGCGTGCCCTTCGCGGAATCCTTTGGCCTGCACCTGCTCATCATCGGCGCGCTGGCGTCCTCCGTGTGGCTGCACAGCCGGATTCGTGGCAACGAATGGGGACAAAACCTCGATGGCGCAATCCAGGCGAATCTGGTATCGAACGCGCCCTCCATCCCACTGCCGCAGTTACAGAAGCCTACGGACAACGTGCTCGCTACTGAAAACCCCAGCCCGGCGCCCGCGATTGAGAAGGAGCAGACGGTGCCGGCCCCGGATCTCAAGGCGATCCCCATTCCGGTGAAGCAGACCGCGAAGAAAGAGCCGCCCAAGAAGGACGTGACTCCAAAGCAGGAGCAGAAGCACCCGCAGCCGCAACAACCGCCCAAAGATCGTGCGAATTTCGGCGAGCAGCAGCCGTCCAGTCTGCCCACGTCGATGGCGCAACAGCAGGCGCAGGCGCCCGCGGCACCGGTCTCTGTCACCGGAGGCGGCGGCTTTCGCTTCCCGTATTACGTAGCGATCATTCAACGCAAAACTCAGGAAAACTGGTTGAAACAGGAGGTAGATCCTTCCACTCCCAGCGGTGCGAAGGCATACATTTACTTCACTTTGTCTCGGGATGGCGCACCCTCCGACGTCAAGGTTGGGGAATCCAGCGGGTCCGCATCGCTTGACCAGTCCTGTTTGCGGGCGGTACAGCGTGTTGACAGTTACGGTCCCCTTCCGGCTGCCTACAACGGTGCAACGTTGCAGGTGTCTTATTATTGTGAATTCACAGGTCGCTGATGGAGATCAACCCCCAAGTGAAAACATCCAGGACGATGCAACGACTACGGTCCTCCCTGTATCTCGCTGTCTCCTCTTTCCTGCTTCTGCCATTTACCTCTCCGGTCCAGGCACAGGACTGGGTAAGAACCGGCTCCAATCTCGGCGTCGAGAAGATCCGCATGGCATCGGCTGACTTCAAGCCGAATTCTTCCGATCCGCAGACACCCGTCCTTAAAGCGACCTTCGATAACACGCTCTACAACGACCTGGCGAACGCCGGCTTCTTCGACATGGTCCCCAAGAGCATGGCTCCTGCGGTGACTCCCGCTACGCCTGCGGAGGTGAATCTAGCGCAGTGGTCGGCCGAACCCGCCAATGCCGCCATGCTCGCGCTCGGCTCGCTCGCCGTGCAGGGCGGCCAGTTGAACGTCAACGGCTATCTGGTGGACGTCAAGGAGGCAGGTGCACCGGCCATCGTTGGCAAGCAGTACGGCGAAGTGGCAACCCAGGACAATGCCCGGTTGATCGCCCACAAATTCGCGGACGAGATCATTCTCCGCCTCGGTGGCGGTGTGAATGGAATCGCCGAGACCAAGATCTATTTTGTCTCCTCCCGCTCCGGCGTGAAGGAGATATGGGCCATGGACTATGACGGCCAGGGCGAGCATCCGATCACGCACCTGGGTGAAGTCTCGCTCTCACCGCATGTCTCGCCGGACAACAGCCGCGTCGCATTTTCCTCTCTGGGAAGATCCGGCTGGACGATCCGCATGTACTCGCTGGTTCTGGGCCGCATGGTCAGCTTTCCCTCGCCGGGCGGCACCACCATCTCCCCCGCATGGTCGGCGGATGGCGTCCATATCGCCTTCTCTTCCGACAGGTCTGGCGATCCTGAGATCTGGGTCTCCGATGCGAGCGGCGG
>DASQRJ010000030.1:0-6092 GCA_035642955.1 Acidobacteriaceae bacterium | reverse complement strand
TGCGTTGGTAGTTATGGTCGTGACCATTGAAGACGATATTTACGCCATGGTCCTCCAGCAACTTGGCCACCGCGCGCATCTGGTTGTTGACCAAGGTCGCATCGCCCGAGGTAAACGCCGGCTGATGGTAGACAACAATCTTCCAGGGTTGTTTGCTGGAATCGAGGTCGTTGACAACCCACTGACCGAGCGCCGTTGGGTACGACACAAAGGTCGGCGGAGGCGTGTTAAAGGCATTGCCGCCTGGCAGGTTGTCATTGAAGAGATGCGGATTGGCATCCAGAAAAAGAAAGTGGGCGTTGCCATAGTCAAAGGAGTAATTGCTTTGGTGATCGATTTGGACCGAGGGGCCTTTGCCGGTGTCGACCTTGGTCGAGTTCCGGAAAGCAGCAATCGCCGCGGGCGAGGTATAGTTCTGCCCCTGATAGGTGAGGGTAAGCCCTGTAGCCGCGGAAGTGGTGACGTTCCAGTCAAACTGGATATCGAACCCCTTCGGCCCATTCTGCGGGAAGTAGAAGTCGTTGAAGAAGGAGAGCGCATCGCCACCGCTGAGATTACCGCTGAAAAGTGGCGCTGAGTTATCCGCGAGAAGATTGGCAGACACGCCTGTGCTGCCCAGGTCGTGATTGCCGTCTGCCGGGAAGAAAAGTTCGCTGCGGATAATTGGCGCGCCGGTTTCGTTCGAGTCTTGATCGCTGTTGTAGACCGGGAAGAAAAAGTCGCGGTTGTTATCTTCCGAGCCTTCGTTGTAAACGTTGTCGCCGGTGTTCAGGATGAAATCCGAAGGAGGCAGCGGCGGCACCCCCTCCACGGACAGCTTTGCGACGTTGTTGATCAGGTGAGCGATGCGCGCCTCATAGTCCACGATGAGGGCAGGATCGGAGTTGGGCACCGTAGGAAAAAATCCTTCATCGCCTACCACCACGAAGGAGTAGACCGGACCCAGTTTTCGCGTGTGGAAAGTCGACGTGAATCCGTTGCCCGGCATGCCCGGGCCGCTGACGAGATACTGGTATTGCGTGTTGTACTTGAGACCTCTAAGGACAGCGGTGTAGTTGGAGTGCGCCCCGTACGCGCCGGGGATGGGCGGCAGCGACGGATCGGCCGCCAGATAGTTGTCAACAACGCGAGCCTGAGGAGCCACGGAACTGCGGTTGCGTTCCGATCCCCGGGACGTGGACTCCCAGAATTGGACTTTATAAGCCGACGTCTTGGGCGAGGGTTCACTCGTTTGCCAGGCAACCACGATCTGATCTGTAGGACCGAACGTTCCGTTGTTGCCTAATTGAATATAAGGAGAGAATGTAACCTTCTGGCCCAGGGCTCCCGGCGTAAGCGCGACGCTTGCCGTCAACGTCAGGGCATACAAAACCGGGGAAAGAACAGTCGCGAGGGACGACTTCATGGGATCTCCTTGTACGGTGGTGGCTTCGCCAATCCTGATCGGGCCGGAATAGCACAGAGGGAGATCCTCCATGTATCCGGCAAAGACAGGCGCGACTTTAAGCGTCCCTGTTCAGCAACGGAGTGAATGCTCTTTCATAATTGTGTTAAATCGTGCGCGCGCGAATGGCGATCACGTGCGGTCACGCCCTTCCGCAAAGTCCATGCTGAATTTATCGTTCAGCAATCATCTGGATTCACACTTATCTGGTCTGCGGTGCATTTTGAGGAATTGGCAAAAATCCAGAAGAGAAGGAACGGATGGAGACAACCCGGCGGCGCTTCGTTCAGCACTTGAGCCTGGTCACGGCGGCCGCTGCAGCGCGCAGGGCGTATGCGGGCGAGCAGGCAGCACATAAAGTAAGTCCTCCAGCGCAGCCGACAGAGCCGCTGTTCAACACCAGCGCGCTCGCACGCTACGTCGATCCGCTACCCATCCCTGCGCTGGCACGACCGTCCGGTCGAAGGCCGGATCCCGGCAACAAGGCGGTTCAGATTCCCTACTACCGGATCGCGATGAAGGCATTTCAGGCGAAGGTCCATCGCGATATGCCGCCGACTACATTCTGGGGATACGGAGCTTCGTGCCCCGGACCCACCTTCGAGACACGGCTTGGAGAACCCATCCTGGTGGAGTGGGCTAACGAATTGCCCGCGAAGCACTTCCTGCCCATCGATCACACTCTTCACGGAGCGGAAGCGGATCAACCCGAGGTGCGCACCGTGGTGCATCTGCACGGCGGCAAGACCGGTCCGGAAAGCGATGGCTACCCCGAGGACTGGTTTGTGCCTGGACACTCGGCCATCTGTCACTACCCAAATCAGCAGGAAGCGACCAGCCTGTTCTACCACGATCATGCAATGGGAATTACCAGGCTCAATGCGGTCGCCGGCCTGATGGGGCTATATCTGATCCGAGATGCATTCGAAGATTCATTGAATCTACCCAATGGTAGTTACGAAATTCCCCTCGTTCTCTTCGATCGGTCTTTCCATCCCGATGGGCAAATCTATTATCCAGTGTCGGGCAAGCCCGCCGCTCCTTGGGTGTCGGAATATTACGGCAGCGCTCTACTCGTAAATGGCAGGATCTTCCCGTATCTCGACGTAGAGCCGCGCAAGTATCGCCTGCGCCTCCTCAACAGCTCGAATGCCAGCTTTTACCGACTCTCGTTTTCCCCCGAAGACTACGTCACATCGAAGCCCGTCGAGTTCTTCCAAATCGGAAGCGAGCAGGGCTTGCTGGAGGCTCCCGCGCAGATCGATACCCTGATCCTCGGACCAGGCGAGCGTGCAGATCTCATCGTGGATTTCAGCGGCAGGGCCGGAAAGCAGTTATTTCTGCGAACGAATGTAGCTGTTTTCATGCAGTTTCGCGTCTCTTCCCGGAAGACAACGGCTGACTCATCCCTGCCCGCCACACTCCGTCCCATCTCGCGCATTCCGGAGAACGCCGCCGTCACCACGCGCGCGCTAACCCTCGCCGACTACCAGAATCGCCTGGGATGGTCGAGTGTCATGTTGCTGAATGGATCGCACTGGAATATGCCGGTGACGGAAAAGCCGGTCCTGAATTCAACGGAAATATGGTCCTTCATCAATCTGACCGACGACTCTCATCCTATCCACCTTCACCTCGTCCGATTTCAGATTCTCGATCGCCGTCCCTTCGACCTTACCGTTTACCAGCTGACGAAAAAAATCGTCTACACCGGTCCTCCCGTAGAACTGACAGCCAACGAAATGGGGTGGAAAGATACCGTCCGCGTCGACCCCATGACGGTAACCCGCATCATCGTGAAGTTCGAAGGCTTCACCGGCCGCTACGTCTGGCATTGCCATATGCTGGAGCACGAGGATAACGAGATGATGCGACCATATGTTGTCCTACCGGAATGAGGTGCCGGTGGGGACTGTGGCGACTGCAATGATCCAATGGCTCTGGAGAGCCGTGCAACATTGGCTGCGTGGCCTCATCGAGAAAGATACCGGCAAAATAAGCATATCCGTTACGCAACAGAAGGCGTGTAGCCGGTTGGTGACAGATGCGCCCCCAACCGGCTTCGCATCAGTCCTGATGAAGGGTGACGAGACCTCCCATAGCCGGATCCGAGAAGCTATCTTTCCCGTTTTCCAGGTGACCCGCGAGCCGATACTTGAAAGTCGGATCTCCGGCAACCGTGACAATCAGGTCGTACCAGCCGTGGAACCCATCCAGAGCGAACCTCTTTTCAAAGTCGTCGCGAGAGTGAAGAAATTCCGCGATGGAGTGGCCCGTATAGGCATCGAGCACGGTCACTTCGGCTGAATGGGCGGAGAGATTCCGGATGGTTAAGCTGATTGAGCCAGACCCCCCGGTCGAATAACCGGACTGAACGTCGAGCGCTGCAGCGCTGGGACCGAAGCTGCCATTGAAATAACGAGCGAAGCCATTGGGGCCATAAACCGACAAATTATAGGACGAGGCTTCGTTCCACCTTCCGGCAAGCCTCTTGCCGGGTTCCACGGTGTAATTGCGCACCAGATCCGCAGGGTTGGCGGAACGCACCTGAAACACCACGCCCGCCGCGCCTGTGTTAAAGAACTCCAGGCCTACGCTGCCATTGGCATCGACGGTGGCGTGAACATCCAGTTCATAGGGCAAGGAACGCGCCGGACGAATGCCTTTTTCCTGTTGCGGCACGCCGAGGATCACGTTAGTCAGAGTGGGAGTAAAGGTGTTGACGCTTCCGCCCGCGAGCTGGGCGGTCGGCGGCAGAAAACCCTCGGTGCTCGGCAGGCTGACGGGTGTGTCATTCGGGTTGAAAAAATTGAAGACCGACGTCAGGTCGCCGGTTACCGCACGGCGCCACGGGGAGATATTTTTCTCGAAGACTCCGAAGCGCTTCTCGATGAACTGGATCACCGACGTGTGATCGAAGATCTGGGAATTGACGTAGCCTCCCTTGGTCCAGGGCGAGATGACGAGGAACGGCACGCGCGGGCCGAGGCCGCTCGGGCCGGTAGGGACCGAGTCGGTTATGATCTCATTCTCGATACTGACCGTCGAGGCCCCATAGGCCGGCGTCTGCGGCGGTGTCGGCGGCACGACGTGGTCGAAGCTGCCGTCGGCCTCGTCGAAGTTGATGATGAAGACAGTCTTGCTGAACACCTCGGGGTTGGAGACCAGGGTCTCGAAGATCTGGGAGATGTACCAGGCGCCGTAATTGATCGGGAAGTCCGCATGTTCCGTGTAGCCGGCCGGCCCCACGATCCAGGATACCTGGGGCAGTTTGCCGCTTTGCACGTCGCTGCGGAACTCCGCGAAGAGCTGCTCCTGCCAGGCCAGCCACTCCTGCGGGGACGCGGAGGCGTTGGGGATGGTCTTGATGATGTCGGTGCCCGTGCAGGCGCCCTGAAACAGCGGCGATTGGGTCGCGGCAGTGGCGTACTGGTTGAAGTAAAGCAATGGGTTATCAGTGAAGTTGCCGGCGAAGGAATTGCCCGTCCCGTCTCCGAAATCCGGCTTGAAGGTCGTCCCGGCGAGGTCCTGGTAAATCTTCCAGCTTACGCCTGCCGCCTGCAGCACCTCAGGGAATGTTTCCCAGACGAAGGACGCACCGTTCACGCTGAGTCCGTTGGCGGTGACCGGCCCGGCGCCGAGGCCGTCGGTGCCCCCGCTGCCCAAGTCGCTCAAGTTGCCGACGCAGCCCGTAAAGAGGTAGTAGCGGTTGGGACTCGTCGGTCCCATGATCGAGTGGTGGTACGCGTCTCCGACCGTGAAGGCATCGGCCAGAGCGTAGTGGTAAGGGATGTCAATGCGCGTCATGTACGACATCGCAATGGGGCCCTTCTGGCTCGCCCAGCTGTCGTACTGACCCTGGTTCCAGGCGAATTGGGTTGTCTCCCAACCATGATCCGTCCCGGGGAAATAGGTGAGACCCAGACTCGTCAAACCGGGGCTGATACTTTCGGGATTCACGCGGAACGGTGGAACCACTTCCGCCCCGTTCGACGGTCCGCCCAGGTTGCCGGAGTCCGGCGGTACGGCGAAACCATTCGCGATATTCGTCGCGCCGGCCGGCTGCAAGAAGACCGGAACCTGCGTGGAGCCACCGCCGCTCTGGAGGGGGAGATGGATGTTGACCGCGCGCGGATCGGAGAAGCCGCGCACACCGCGAAGGGTGCCGAAATGATGGTCGAACGGGCGGTTCTCCTGCATCAGGATGACGATGTGCTCAATATCGCGAAGCGAGCGTGTGCTGTTGTTGGCCGGAATCGCGAGCGCCCTGGCGATGTTGGTGCTCATCGTGCTCGTGGCGGCGGTCATGCCCGCCAGCTTCAGAAAGGTGCGCCGATTGGAATTAGCCATGGAGTTCCCCTTTTTTTGCGCGAGAGATTTTGTGGACAGGAAGTTACGATTGCGCGCAGTGAAACTTGCGAACGTGCGATTTCCTGAATTGCGGACGTGCGTCTTGAAACTTGCGGGTGTAGTTTGGAAATTGCGAATGTGTGGTTGGGGAGTCGCAATTGCGAAGCAGCGCTGGCAACCAACACCGAGTCGTCGATTCAAAAAACATAGCGCAGGCGGTGGACGCAATCGTGAATCGGCAATGAAATCTGCCTGGCTTTCTTGCAAATTTTAAAAATGAGTCGCTAGTATCAATCAC
>DASQRJ010000029.1:0-2888 GCA_035642955.1 Acidobacteriaceae bacterium | reverse complement strand
CCCTCGACACCGTCTATATCGTGCTCGGCGTACTGTACGAGAGCTACGTGCACCCCATCACCATCCTCTCCACGCTGCCGTCGGCGGGCGTCGGCGCCCTCCTCGCTTTGTTGCTCACACACACCGACCTCAGCGTCATCGCCTTGATCGGCATCATCCTGTTGATAGGGATTGTGAAGAAAAACGCCATCATGATGATCGATTTCGCGCTCGCTGCGGAGCGCCAGGAAGGCAAGTCGCCGGAGGCCGCGATCTACGAGGCCTGCCTGCTGCGCTTCCGTCCCATCATGATGACCACCTGCGCGGCGCTGCTCGGCGGCCTGCCGCTCGCTCTCGGTACCGGCACCGGTTCGGAATACCGTCGTCCCCTCGGCATCACCATCGTGGGCGGCTTGATCGTCTCGCAGATGCTGACGCTGTTCACGACTCCGGTGGTCTACCTGGTCTTCGACCGCATCCGGCTGGCCTTCCTCCCCGGCCACAAGGAGCGCTGGGTCAGCGTGGATCAACACGGCGATTGATCCCAGCCAGCTCTCCGTTGAGTGTGCTATTCTCTCGCGCTATGTCGAGCCTAACGCAATCCTCACTTCAGCAAATTCGTCTCGCTATGGCGGAAACAAACGAGCGCTTCAATACAGAGGTATTCGGCAAACGGAACTTTGAGGCCTTGGATGATATCTATACCTCCGGCGGCCGCATTCTGCCGCCCGGCGTGCCGATGATCGCCGGACGGAAGGCGATCAAGGAGTTTTGGTCAGAGATGATCCGGTCCGCCAACGCGAAGTCCGCCACCCTGCAATCGATCGATGTGATGCCCGCAGGCGATGGGGCGGTCGAGATTGGACGGGCTGTTCTTACCGTCGAGCCGGATGGGCAAGCCGCAGCCCAGATAGAAGTGAAGTACGTCGTGTACTGGCAGAAGGAACAGGGCTGCTGGAAATGGCACGTCGATATTTGGAACACAAATTCCTGAAGCCTCACGCAGATTGTCACCTGCGGACGGCCATTGAAAATAGCAAAAGGGGCAGCGCGCAAGCGCCGCCCCTTTGATTGACTCAGACTCCTACCGTGCGAAAGACTGCTCCAGCAGATGCGCGGAGTAGCTAGCTCGCTTCTCCGGGTAGTACGCATTGGACACATACTGCTCCAGCATCCGTTGCGTGTTGAAGAACGATCCATTCATCGCGATGGTGGTCTGCATCAGCTTCCGCCATCCCGGTTTGTCCTGATAGTAGAGCGGCAGGATCTTCGATTCGAGCTTGTCGTAGAGGCTCGCCGCTTCATCCTCGGCGCGATCGCGATCTTCGATGGCCCATCCCGTGACACCCTCGACGCAGCCCTCGATCCACCAGCCATCCAGAACGCTCAGGCTGGGCACTCCGTTCAGTGCCGCCTTCATGCCGCTGGTGCCTGAGGCTTCATAGGGCCGCAGGGGATTGTTCAGCCACAGATCCACGCCGCCGGTAAGCAGCGCGCCCAGACGCCACTCGTAGTCGGCCAGGTAAATGATGTGCAGTTGGGCCGACGTCAGCCGCTGCGCCTCTTCAAAGACGTGCCGGATAATCTGCTTTCCCGGTTCATCCGCAGGATGCGCTTTGCCGGCGTAGAGAATTTGCAGGCTGCCCACGCTTTGTGCCATCTGCGCCAGCCGTTCCGCGTCGGTAAAGAGCAGATCGCCGCGCTTGTAGGTAGCCACGCGGCGCGCAAAGCCGATGGTGAAGACATCCTCGCGTAGCTTGACGCCGCTGCGCTTTTCGACCTCGGCCAACAGCATACGCTTGCCGTCCGCGTGCGCTCCCGCGATCTCTTCCTGCGGGATGTCGATGGCATGGCGCAGGTGCATGTTGTCCTCGCGCCAGCGCGGCAGGTGTTTGTCGAAGGCTGCCTGCATGGCCGGTGCGGTCCAGGTGCCGGCATGGACGCCATTTGTAATCGCGGCAATGTCATATTCGGGGAACATCGCGCGGCTCACCTTGCCATGCTGCATGGCCACGCCGTTCACAAAGCGCGAAAGACGCAGCGCGATGTAGGTCAGGTTCACCATGCCCTCATGACAGCCGCCGATACGCTCCACCGCCTGGGTGGGTTCGCTGCCCAGGATGCGGTTAGCCTGCTCCATCGAAAAGCGGTCGTGCCCGGCGGGCACCGGAGTATGGGTGGTGAAGACGCAGTGCTGACGCACCGCATCCAGATCGCTCTCTCGCGCGGTCGATAGCGCTCCGCCGCCCAGCGCCTTTTCCAGCAGCGCGAGCGTCAGCAGGGCGGCGTGTCCCTCATTCATGTGGTACACGCTGATGTCGTATCCCAGCGCATCCAGCATCCGCAGGCCGCCCACGCCCAGCACAATCTCCTGCGCCAGGCGGTAGTTGGTGTCGCCGCCGTACAGGCAATCGGTCAGGGTGCGGTCGTGCGGATCGTTGCCCTCCAGATCGGTATCCAGCATGTAGATGGGGATGGTGTGGCCGGTCACCCCTTCCATGTCATAGCGCCAGGCGCGCACGTGCACCGGACGCCCTTCGATGGTGACCACCACGCGCGGTTCTTCCTGCGGGAGGCGCGCCTCCGGACTCCACGCTTGTACATCCTCGGTTTGTGTACCGTTCGCGTCCAGAATCTGCTTGAAGTAGCCCTTTCGGTGCACCAGCGTGACGGCTGCCAACGGCAGTCCCATGTCCGCCGCGGAGCGCAGCGTGTCCCCTGCGAGCACCCCCAGACCGCCACTGTAGGTGGGCATGCTGGGTTCGATGGCAATCTCCATGGAGAAATAGCCGACCATGCCTTCGCTGGCGGCTAGACGCACTGCATTCAGACTTCCAGGTTTCAATCTCTCGTCCATCGAGCGAAAAACTCCCTCCAGGCCTCGTGTCGCAGCGGCGCTTCGAGCACCG
>DASQRJ010000028.1:0-4897 GCA_035642955.1 Acidobacteriaceae bacterium | reverse complement strand
CAGCAGCGCGCGCTCGCCGTAACGCTGGAAGAAGTCGCCGGTGCGCCGCACACAGGTTGCGGACTCGAAGGAGAGTTTGCATACCGTGCGCACGATGGTGCCGCCGTAGCGCGCCCCCATGAAGTACCAGATGGAGTCGCTGAGCAGGCACGCCAGGATCGCCGAAATCAGGATCAGCGGCAGGTTGAGCTGGTGGGTGGCAGTCAGCGTTCCGGCGGTCAGCAGGACGGGCACGCTCGGAATCGGCAAGCCAATCTGCTCCGCGGCAATCCAGCCGAAGAGGATGAGATAGGCGTGATGGATGAAAAAATCGATCGCGACCGGCATAGCTTGCAGCCCTTAGATATAACCCCAAGGATAGATGTTTGGGGAGTGCACAGCGCGGCAATTTTTTCGGCACAGAAAGACCAGGCCGGATCGCGAGGATCCGGCCCGATTGGCTCCTTGGGGGCTGAGCCGAGCTGTTATGTCGCCAGAACCAGCGGCATCTCGACCAGATGCTCGCCGACGAACCATACCTGCATCTCGTTGGTGCGAACTACCGAGCTGGCCAGCAGATCGTTGGTGCCGACATCGCCGAGGTTGTTCGCCTTCTCCGCCAGATCCCGTGCATCCTTGAGGATCAGATGGTGCGCCTCGAGCAAACGGGAGATTTGGACCGGCACCTCTTCACGATCGATCGGGACACGTTCGATGCGCGTGGTTGCCGCCACATCATGCGCCATGGCGATGCTGACGCCGCCGAGTATCTGGACGCGCTCGGCGATCTCATCGATTAACTCGGCCTGCTCGCCGGCATGCTTATCGAAGAGCAGGTGAAGCTGGTAGAAGGTCGGGCCACCGACCTGCCAATGGGACTTCTTGTAGAGATCGCGCAGGGTAATCGTATCGGCCAGCAGCAGATTCAGCCGGCCCACAATCTCCTGGCGCTCTGAGACACCGAGGCCGATCGGCAGATCCTTCACCACGGTGCCGTACTTCTGGATGGATTTTGCATGTTGCCGCCAGTTCGGGGTGATCAGGTCCGCCACCTTGGCACTGGTTTTCGGCGCTTCTTTCAGGGCGTTGCTACTCATCTCAAAAACCTCCCTTACGCCGGTTAGATGCTGCGGTTGCCCCGCTCGTCGTTCTTTGCGACAGGTCCGCGTCCAGCGGCCGCTCTGGTGGCTTTTCGTTAAGGAAAAGCCACACCGAATGCATCTCGGCGGCTCACAGGATTACCGAAAATGCTCTAACTCCCCTTCACTCGCACGGTTGGTTCTACGGAAAGGCCCGGCCGCAGGATATGGTTCTTATCCTCCTCCGGCTTGGTGAAGTCGATGCGAACCGGCACGCGCTGCACCACCTTGACGTAGTTCCCCGTCGCATTTTCCGGTGGAAAGAGGCTCAGCATCGATCCCGTAGCACCGCCGACCTGGGTCACAACGCCATCGTAGTCGCGCCCGTTCATGTCCACGTGAATTTTGACCGTCTGGTTGGGGCGCATCAGGTGAAGCTGCGTTTCCTTAAAGTTCGCGGTGACCCACAAATCGTGCAGCGAGACCAGCGTGACCAGGTTCTGACCCACACTGACGTTCTGACCTACCTCGACATTCTTGGTGGTGATGATTCCGTCCACCGGCGCGATGATCTTGGTGTAGCTCAGATTGAGCTTTGCCTGGTTCAACTCGGCACGTGCCTGCTCCACCTGTGCCGCTGCCTGGTCGGCCTTGGCCTTTTGCACTTGCAGCAGGCGAGGCGCGTTGCCGGCGTTCCGCTGTGCAGCCTGCGATGCCGCGAGATCATTCTTAGCGACAGCAATCTGGTCCTCCGCCGCCGCCGCATTGGCCTTGGCGGAGATGACCGCTGCCTGATCTGCGTCTGCTGCAGCCACCGCCTGGTCGAATTGCTGCTTGGAGATCACATCCTTCGCCACCAGCGGCGTAAAACGCTTCAGGTCAAGCTGCGACTTGGTGTTGTTCGCCTCCGCCTGCGCCACCTGCGCCTGGGCTTGTTCCAGCAGTCCCACGGCGCGCTTCACCTGCGCGTTAGAACCCAGAACGTTCGAATTTGCCGACGACAATGCGCTATAGGACTGGATGTCGGTAACCGGGACGTTCACTCTGGCCGACTCATAATTGGCCTCGGCCGCCTCCAGGTTCGCCTCGTCCTGGGCCACCACAACTTCGTAATCGTGCGGATCGATCTCCGCGATCACGGTACCGGCAGGGACTTCCTGGTTCTCTTTGATGGGCACGTTGATCACGTGGCCCTGAACCCGCGCACTGATCTGGACGATGTGGCCATTCACCTGGGCGTCGTCGGTGTCCTCGTAGAAGGTGGAGTGCCAGTAGTAGAGCAGCGCGCCCACCAGCAGAACGGCGATGACGAAGAAGAGAATGAAGCTGCGCCGCCGCTTCTTCTCTGGGTTTTCGCGCTGTTCCTGGTCATTCCCCTGCTGCTGGTTCTGGCCGGCCTTGCCGGATTCCGGATCCTGTTCCGCCACGGTCACTTTCCTCCGAGAAATTCCTGATATCGGGTATCCACCACGCCCATCGCCCGCGCCAGGGACAGCTTGGCGACGTTATGTTGATAAAGACTCGCCACATATTGGCCATCTGCCTGTGCCACGCTGGCCTGCGCCTGCACCACCGCGAGGTTGTCGCTGACGCCGGCCGCATAGCGTTGTTGCGCATCGCTCAGCGTCTGGTTGGCCAATTCCACGTTGCTGCGGGCCACCTCGACCAGCTTCGCTGCCGACTCGAGATCGAGAAATGCATCGTGGATATCGGCATCGATCTGGCCGCGCAGATCGCTCAAGTGCGCCTTCTGGTTGTTCACTTCCGCCTGTGCCTGCGTGGCGTCGCCGCGCAACTTGGCCTCTTCAAAGAGCGGCACGCTGGCCGACCCCGCCACATCGAAGGTGCCGTGCGAGTTTCCCAGGGTGGGACCGATGTCGCCGTAGTCTCCGCTGAAGGTGACGCTGGGATAGCGCTCCGCCGTGGCGGCCTTGCGGCTCAGCTCAGCGGCCGTTACTTGTTGCTCCATTGCCTGCAGGTCTTTGCGTGTCGCGTAAGCAATCTTCAGGGCTTCATCGGGCTGGATGCCCTCCAGAGGAGCAAACGGCAGCCGGTCCGCCAGCTCAAACTTCTGCTCCAGCGGCAGGCCGACGGCCCGCGCCAGTGCGATCTTGTCCTTCTCATGCGCATTCTGGTCGCGAATCAGCGCCTGCTGCTGGGTCTGATAGTCGACGCGTGCGCGCAGCACATCCAGTTCCGGAGCAGTTCCCGCCTCGTGGTTCGCATTCGCCTGATCGAGCGAAACTTTGGTGGAGGCCACCTGAGCCTGATCATTGACAATATTGGCCTCATCCGAGATGCAGGCCAGGTAGGCGTAGCCAATGCTCAGCGCCACCAGGTTGCGAGCGTCGTTCAGGGAAAGCGTGGTGGCCTCAAAGTCATGCCGCGAGGCGAGATAGTTGTTGAGCGATGGGACGCTCAACAATGTCCAGTCGACTGTGCCCCGCACATCGGTATAGCCAAATGGCCCAAGGATGGATGGGAAACCGGGAATATTCAGGCCCTGCGCCCGGAGGTTGGTCTGCTGGACCGATTCCTTGAACGAGCCGTTCACCGTCGGCAGCAGCTTCTGCAACTGCTGCAAGCGCTGGCCGCCTGCCTCATTCACATTCTGCCCGGAGAGAATGATGCCCAGGTTGTTCTTCAGCCCGGTAAGTACCGCATCCTTGATGGTGAGTTGCAAGACACCCGGCGTCACGGACTGGTTTGCGACGCTGCCCTGATACGTGCTTTGCGCCGGAGCTTGCGGAATGGTCGGCGGCTGAAACGACGGCGCAGCGCTCGACGAGGACGAGCTGCCGAACTGTCCCAGGGCCGGACTGACGCCGGCCAGAAGAACCAGCAGCAACCGGCAAACCGGCAGCACGGGTCGCGCGCACACTTCAGGCCTTGACTGCCTCAGCAAAAATCCCCACATGATAGTCGCCAATTTTGGATGCCAGAGCGCTGGCAAAGACTTAAAAAATCAGAACTTCCCATTTGCCCTGGAGGTAACGGACCAGTCAGCAGGATATCCGGTATCGGCCCGGTCAGCGGTAGTTTCCGCCGCTCGTTTACAAAGAAAATCCGGACCGGAAAGACGACCGAACCGGAGCAGATTGCCGGCTCGCGGCAAATGGCCCTTGGTTATTGGTCAAGACGGCAACGACTGCTCGCCGAAAGAAGCTTTCCGCAGGTCGGAGTATGACCTTAGTGCGCAGCGGAGTGAACCAGGGAGCTGGCCAGCGAGCAGAGCGCGGCGCGGTACGCCCCACCCACGTGGGTCTCTGTCCAGGAGTCGCCTGTCGTCTGATGCAGCAATTGTGCGGATTCCGGGCCGCCGCGGCCCAGCACGGCACGCAACACGAATACGCTGCGCTCCACCGGACCCAGACCCTCCAGCCATTGCCGCATACTCGCGCGGTCACCGCCGGAGAGCAGAGCCTCCAGTTGCTCCCGCGTGATGCCGGCCGCGCTCAGATCGTCGGTTTCGACGCAACCGCCCAGGTCGGTGGCGGCCGAGGGATGCATCTGTGCCGGGCGCAAGGCGGCCACACGGGCCAAGGCTCGCTGGATGAGTTCATGGCTCGCCGCGCTGCGGGCGGCATCGCCATCGGCGCAAGGATCCATTTCGACGCTTGCCACGGTCTGTTCCACGAGCTGCATCGCTTCGCTTTCGTCTCCCACGAAGAGCGCCGCAGTCTGGTAGAGTTCGCGCGCCGCAGACTCGATCACGGCGTTGTCATTACAGTCCGCACAGTCTGCCGCGGAGTCAGGAATGGCTGTCTGGGTCTCGATCACGGGTGCCTCCACTCGCTGGTTGTAGCTATGGTTTTCGTTATGATCTCATCCTGAGCTAC
>DASQRJ010000027.1:0-2917 GCA_035642955.1 Acidobacteriaceae bacterium | reverse complement strand
AAGGGTTGAGAGCGAGAAGGGACGGCGCATGACACACCTCCAAACGGGATTGCCTTCCACGCGGTGACCGACCGGATTTCCTGTAAAGGTGGTAGCACAACCACAGTGGACGCGGTTTTTCGTCAAGAAAAACCGCACTTCACTTCAGCAGGACAACGATACCTGCAGGAAATCCGGTTTCACTCTACGCCCCACGGGAAAGCAGGTGCAAGGGCCGTGCCGCGGACCCGCGACGCCCGAATCCAAATCGGCACTCACGGCCGGTCCGGACCCAAAACCGCCTATCGGATGGTCATCAAAGCCGCACGGAAGAGCGCGTCGAAGTGCTCGCCCAGGCTCTTGTCCTTCGCCACCGCCGCCTCAATCGCCTTCTGTGCCGAGGGCCGCTGGTAGCCCAGGTTCACCAGCGCGGAGAGCACATCCTCCGCCGCCGGACCCGCCGCCGCCACCGCCGGAGCCGCCGCTGCCACGTCCTCCAGCTTGTCCTTCAGCTCCACCACCAGCCGCTCCGCCAGCTTCTTGCCCACGCCCGGGATGCGCGTCAACGTCGCATGGTCCTGCGCCCGCAGCGCCGCCACCAGCCGCTCCGCCGGTAGCCCGCTCTGGATGGTGATCGCCAGCTTCGGCCCCACGCCGCTCACCGTAATCAGCCGCTCAAAGATGCGCTTGTCGTTGCGTTCCAGAAATCCGTAGAGCGCCAGCGTGTCCTCGCGCACCTGGGTGTGGATGTGCAGCGCCACCTCCGCGCCTTCCGCCGGCAGCGACGTATAGGTCGACACGCTGATAGCGACGTCATAGCCCACACCCGACGCCTCCACAATGACCTGCTGCGGCTGCTTGCTCAGGAGACGTCCACGAAGATGCGCAATCATGCGGTTATCTTAACCGCCATCAACACTGTCATCCTGAGCGAAGCGAAACGACCTGCAGTTGCTCATACCGACAGCCGAGACTGGAAACACGCCGTGCCATCAGATCCTGTTCCAGGTCGGTCTTAATTTAGAGCGCAGAATTCGTTCTATCGATTTGTAGTCCGCAGTTTGAAAGAACCAGAGCGTAGGGCGCTTAGGCTTCAACTTCTTTTGGGGCCCGCGGAAGCAAGTTCTCCTCGATCTTCGGCAACAATCCGGTCAACAATCCGAGCGCCGGCAGATACGAGCACACGTGATAGACAAGGTTCAAACTCGTCATGTCGGCCAGCTTGCCCAGCAGCGCCGCGCCCACTCCGCCCATCCCGAAGGCCAGCCCAAAGAACAATCCGGAGATCATGCCCACGCGACCCGGCACCAGCTCCTGTGCGTAAACCAGAATCGCCGAGAAAGCCGACGACAGCACCGTTCCAATGACGAAGCTCAGGATCGCCGTCCACTCCAGATTCGCGTACGGCAGCAGAAGCGTGAAGGGCAGCACACCCACAATCGAGACCCAGATCACCAGCCGCCGCCCATAGCGGTCGCCAATCGGGCCGCCCAGAATCGTGCCCAGCGCCACCGCACCGAGAAAGATGAAGAGATACATCTCCGACTGGTGCAAGGTCACGCGGAACCGCTGTATGAGATAGAAGGTGTAGTAACTCGTGATGCTGGCCAGATAGAAATACTTCGAGAAGACCAGCGTCATCAGCACCACCATCGCCCGCGTCATCTTGCCACGCGGCAACTGTGCATGAGGACGCTCCTCCTCCACCTTCTTGTTTCCCGAGGCGCCCGCCCGCACCTGCGCCTTGTACCATCCGCCGATCGCCAGCAGTATCGCAATCGCCACCAGCGCGGCCACGGAAAACCACGCGATGCGATGCTGGCCCGCGTGTGCCCCGCGCGCCGAAAGCACCAGCCACAGCACCAGCAGCGGCCCCAGCGCCGACCCCATATTCCCGCCCAGTTGGAAGAGCGACTGCGCCAGCCCATGCTGTCCGCCCGAAGCCAGCCGCGCCACCCGCGACGACTCCGGATGAAATACCGACGACCCCAGACCCACCAGCGAGCCGGCCGCCAGCAGCCATCCATAACTCGGCGCCCACGCCATCAGCACCAGGCCGCACAGCGAAAAGCTCATTCCCAGTGCGAGCGAATACGGCATCGGCTTCTTGTCCGTCGCCATGCCCACAAACGGCTGGAAGAGCGACGCCGTCAGTTGATAGGTGAAGGTGATCATCCCGATCTGCCCCAGCGACAGGCCGAAGATGTGCTGGAAGAGCGGATAGAGAGACGGAATCGTGGCCTGGATCAGGTCATTCAGCAGATGACAGGCGCTGATCGCCGCCAGGATGGTAAAGATCGTCTGGCTTCCGCGCCGCGCCAGCGATGAAGTGGTCTCCGGCAACACTTCCGCTATCGTTTCGCGAGACGCCAAAGATCCTCCCGTCAGATTCGATCCGGAGCGCTATCGTAAGGCTCAGAAATAGGAAGTCGCTACTTCTGTTCCCGCATCGATGGCGTGAACGTGATGCCCACCAGTAGCCCGTCTGGTGAGATGAAACGGCTAACGACTTGCCCCCACGGTTCTTTCTTGTTTTTCACCAGCATTCGATATCCGGCGGATTCGAGCGCGGCCGTTGCCCCTTCAACGCTGTCCACATCGAACTCAAGCCAAGCATGCGGGGCAGGAATATTGTCAGGCCAGGAGTCGTTGCCAAAGCAAGACTCTGCCACCTGAGAAAGCGGCCACAATGCAAAGGTCTTTGCGCCCGGAACAGCTTCGGTATGAAGATAGCCGCCACTTTCCTCTTTAAAAGGAATGCCGAGGACCTCGCGGTAGAGTTTGCGGCTCTCTGTTGTTTCGCGCACGATCGGGCCAAAACCTGCGATGAAAAGAATCTTTAAGTTTGCGATACCCTGCATGAGGTTTCCCTCTTCACCGTCGTGTGTCTCGGCGAAAGAGCACCTGGAACTGATATCCCGCCCTTGGCGGAAACAGC
>DASQRJ010000026.1:0-3539 GCA_035642955.1 Acidobacteriaceae bacterium | reverse complement strand
TGAGGGATTCAGCATGGAGGGCTAGCGCGCTAAGCACTACAACACTAGCCGTTGAAATGCATCGCGCTATTGCCCTTTTCATATTCTTCCCCTTCCTCATAGAGGCCCCATGTTCCGCACTGCACAGGTTTTACTGTAGGGAGCGACCAGCTACCCGCGTCACCGGCGCATCCCCCCAACCGCCACCTCCCGCCGCGCCGGATTCTCCAGCTTCGCCTTCGTAGCCCACAATCCCGCCGAAGGCGTGCTGATGTAGAAGACCTCTTCGCCATCCGGCATCGTGTTCCAGCCCTCCGTCATGTGTTCCGGCGCGTAGCGCGTCAGCGCCTCGCCCAGATCCGCGTACTCGTAGCCCACCCCTTCGATCTCCTTCCGGCTCAGATGCCCCGGCGCATAGCGAATCGTGAACCGCCCCTCGCTCGATCCATGAATCAGGTGCGCCGTCCCATGCGCAATCTCCTGCAGATCTTTTTCCGTGCGATAGAGCCGCAGAATGCGCTCCGTACCCGTGTAGCCGTACTTGCGGATCAGCGCGTCTACCTCCGGCTGCTCGCCAAACCGCTCCAGCCCCGGCGCAATCACCAGCAACTCCCCGCCATCCGCCAGCGCCATGCGCGTGCGGTACACCGCCTTGTTCGCCACCCAGGTGCTGCGGAACTCATCTCCCTGCATCACCGCCACAATCTTCCGCACCGGCTTGTCGAAGGTGGTGATGTTCTGCTCGCGGCTCGCGCGCGCCGCAGCCAGGTAGGTATCTAAATCGTCGCCGACATAAATGCCGCTCGTGACTAACTTCTCCTCCGCGTTGCGCCGCATCACGATCTGCAGATACACATCCGGCAGATGGCCGAGATATTTCTCTTCCGCCCAGTTATAGCAAGCGCGCAGCGGAGTGATCAGGCAGCCCAGGTTGTTCTCGATCCCGTACACCGCCGCCGCAATATGCGAGGCGCAGATCGTCTCCTTGCCGCCGAGCCCAATGAAGTAGTTCTTGTTGTGGTTGGCAAAGCCCAGCACCTCGTGCGGCACCACGTGCCCGATGTTGATCACCAGGTCCCACGGCTCCGTCATCAGCTTCGTATTCAGGTCGAGCGGGATCTCCCAGTCCGCCACCCCGCCCGTCGTCTCCGCCACCAGCGCCGCGGGGATCGTTCCCACCCGCGTGCATCCCTCCCGCCAGTCGTGCGCGTAGATCTTCTCGTGCGGAATCGCCCCGAACATCCAGCGGTTTTACTCTTCGGTATGCGGACGGTGCTGTCCCAGCGTCGGAATCACCGCTACCTCGCAACCTGCCAGCCCCTCATACAGCATCTCGGTGATCCTGCCGGCGCCGCTATGGGCCCGCGTCAGGTCCGGCGGCAGCAGCAAAACCCGCCTCAGATCCTTCTTCTTTCCCGCTAGGACGCGCTTCCGAGCCTCATCCAGCAGCCGCGTCACGGCTCCCCGGATCTCCGCTTCGGTCAGCGCCTCACCCTCTACCTGAAACCACGGCATGCCTTCCAACCTCCCAACCTGCCTGACAAACTAACAGCCTTGGCGCATCCCTAACTAGTTTGTCATCCTGAACGTAACCGAAGGTGGAGTGAGGGACCTGCTGTATCTTCCGTTCAATATCGGCGCAAAGCGACGCTCAGCCAAATGCCCCGGCCCCTCTTTCCTATCCCGCTCGATTAACCTGAGCGCAACACACTCATATTTTGCGCCTGCCACTTGACATCCACAGCTCTCAGCGCCTACCTTGGCAGTTGAAGGGCGACAGTGCTAATGCCGCTTCGGCTGGTCATTCGCCCTTCCACCCATCGGACCTTTCACCCGTGCGGGCCAGCCCGCGCACCCAACAAAGGAGAAGCAATGCCAACAGCAACAGCACCCGCAGCGACCTCTAACTTCACCCCGCTGCACGACCGCATCCTCGTTCGCCGTATCGAAGAGGGCGAATCCATCCGCGGCGGCATCATCATCCCCGACACTGCCAAGGAAAAGCCACAGGAAGGCGAAGTCATTGCCGTCGGTAAGGGCAAGTCCAACGACGAAGGCAAGGTATTTCCTCTCGACGTCAAGGCCGGCGATCGCATCCTCTTCGGCAAGTGGGGCGGCACCGAGATCAAGATCGATGGCGAAGACTTCCTCATCATGAAGGAAGACGAAGTCCTCGGCATCCTCAAGTCCAAGTAACTCCGCATAACTCGACTTACTCACCTATTCGAATTTCGCAGTAACTCCGCCGTCACCCGCGGAGAGCACTCAAGGAGAAAGCAATGGCAAAGCAGATTCTGCACGGCGAAGACTCGCGTCAGGCGATCCTGCGCGGCGTCAACACACTGGCCGACGCAGTGAAGGTCACCCTCGGCCCCAAGGGCCGCAACGTCGTCATCGAGAAGAAGTTCGGCTCGCCCACCATCACCAAGGACGGCGTCACCGTCGCCAAGGAGATCGAACTCGAAGACAAGTTCGAGAACATGGGCGCGCAAATGGTGCGCGAGGTCGCGTCCAAGACCAGCGACGTTGCCGGTGACGGCACCACCACTGCAACCGTTCTCGCACAGGCTATCTACCGCGAAGGCGTCAAGACCGTTGCCGCCGGCGCCAACCCCATGGCCCTCAAGCGCGGCATCGACAAGGCTGTTGAAGCCATCGTCGGCAAGCGCGATGAGAACGGCAACGTCCAGGGCGGCGCGCTCTCGAAGTTCTCCAAGCCCGTCTCCGGCGACATGATCGCCCAGGTCGGCACCATCTCCGCCAACTCCGACTCCACCATCGGCACCATCATCGCCGAGGCCATGAAGAAGGTTGGCAAGGATGGCGTCATCACCGTCGAAGAGTCGAAGACGCTCGAAACCCAGCTCGAAGTCGTCGAGGGCATGCAGTTCGATCGCGGCTACCTCTCGCCCTACTTCGTCACCGATCCCGACCGCATGGAAGCCACCCTCGAGGACGCATACATCCTCATCCATGAGAAGAAGATCTCCACCATGAAGGACCTGCTGCCCCTGCTCGAGCAGACCGTGCAGACCGGCAAGCCCCTCGTCATCATCGCGGAAGACGTGGACGGCGACGCACTCGCCACCCTCGTCGTCAACAAGCTGCGTGGCTCGCTCAAGGTCGCGGCCGTCAAGGCCCCCGGCTTCGGCGATCGCCGTAAGGCCATGCTGGAAGACATCGCGAAGCTCACCGGCGGCAAGGCCATCACCGAAGACCTCGGCATCAAGCTTGAGAACGTCAAGCTTGAGGACCTCGGCCGTGCCAAGCGCATCACCATAGACAAGGACAACACCACCATCGTCGAAGGCAAGGGTGACTCCAAGGTCATCGAAGGCCGCGTTAAGGAGATCCGCAACCAGATCGACAAGACCACCTCTGACTACGACCGCGAGAAGCTCCAGGAGCGCCTCGCCAAGCTGGTCGGCGGCGTCGCCGTCATCAAGGTGGGCGCTGCAACCGAGACCGAGATGAAGGAGAAGAAGGCTCGCGTTGAGGATGCCATGCACGCCACCCGCGCAGCAGTCGAGGAAGGCATCGTCGCCGGCGGCGGCGTTGCT
>DASQRJ010000025.1:0-4291 GCA_035642955.1 Acidobacteriaceae bacterium | reverse complement strand
TGGTGCAATCGCATGCGATGCGCGCCTGGCGCGAGGAACTGGTCTTCCGCGACCTGGTGGCGCAGGACAAGGAGATCACCGCGCGGCTCACACCCGATAAGCTGGCGCGGACCTTCGACCTGCAGCGGCAACTGCGCAATGTGGATGCGATCTTCGATCGTGTGCTGAAGTACGAGGCCGTACCCGCGTGAACGTCACCGTCGCGGTGACGGGAGCAAGCGGCGCTGTTCTGGCGCAGCAGCTCCTTCGAGCGCTCGAAGCGGATGCTCGCGTCTCTGGAATTGACTTCGTCGCCTCTGAAGGCGCGCTGCGGGTGATGGCGGAGGAACTGCACCTCTCCGGCCGCAAGGAGCTGGTGGAAAAGCTGCTGGGCCAAATGCCGGAAAAGACCCCGGCGAAGAAGACGCGAAGCTACGCAGAACACGACATCGGCGCTTCGATCGCCAGCGGGAGCTATCCGTCGGCGGGCATGATCGTGCTTCCCTGCTCCATGGGGACGCTGGCCGGCATTGCAAATGGCATGGCGGGAAATCTGATCGAGCGTGCGGCGGATGTTTGCCTGAAGGAGCGGCGACCTTTGCTGCTCTGTGTGCGGGAGACGCCGTTCAACAAGATCCACCTGCGCAACATGCAGCTTGCGGCCGATGCCGGCGCGACGATCTTTCCCGTCATCCCGGCCTTTTACAACGAGCCCGCGACGACCGCCGATATGGTCCGCAACTTTGTCGACCGCGTGCTGGCGCACTTCGGACTGCCGCAGCCCGGCGCGTATATCTGGAAGCCCGGGGCCGAATAGCAAAAAGCAGATCCCTCCACTCCACTTCGGTCGGGATGACAAGCGTGGAATAGCTACATCGGCATGTGCTTGACGTGCTCGGCGCGGACATCGTCGGCCGTGAAGAGGCTCAGAAAGGGCGCGCCATTCGCCGCCGCTTCGACGGCCTGCCGCCCCTTGGCCTCGGTGCGTTCCACCAGACAGATGACTCCGATAACGCGCATCCCAGCAGCATGGGCGGCTTCGATGGCGGTGATGGTCGAGCCACCGGTGGTGCACACATCGTCGACGATGAGGACGGGCGCATTCTCTTCCGAGAAGCCTTCAATCTTTCTTCCTGTCCCGTGAGTTTTCTCTGCCTTGCGGACAAGAAAGCCGTGGATGAGGCGGCCGCGACCGGCATCCGCATGGCGCTGAGCGCTGGCGATCGAGACCGCGGAGACAACCGGATCGGCCCCCAGAGTGAGGCCGCCCACGGCATGCGGATTCAGATGATGTTCCTGCAGCAGGTCAAGAATGGCGAGGCCGGTGAGACGCGCCCCTTCGGCATGCAGCGTGGTGGTGCGGCAGTCGATGTAGTAATCGCTGCGCCCGCCCGAGGAGAGCTGGAAGTCCCCCAGCTTGAAGGACTGGCGGGCGAGCAGAGTGAGAAGCTGCTGGCGGGGGCTGGAGCTTTGCGTCATCAGTGCCTCTGAGTTTGTAGTTTGCAGCGGTCTGCACCGCGCTTTACTTCCCCAGCTTATCCAAATGGCGGAAGCCGTCGGTGCCGATGAAGAGCATGACGAAGATGGTGGCGTTGTACATGGAGTGCACCACGGTGCTGGCCGCGAGCGAATGGAAGCGCAGGCGCGTGATGCACAAGACCACGCTGACGGCGAAGAGCACGGCAAGCGGCGCAAAGGAGTGGGCCAATTGAGCGCCGTGCAACATGGCGAAGCCGATGCTGGTGACAATGGTGGAGAAGATGAGAGCCGGCATGCTCCACCGAGGGTCTGAAACACCGTCACTCCGCGTTGCGGTCAAAGCTGGATGCGTCTGGAAATCTGGATGCGTCTGGAAATCAAGATCCGTGCCCGGACGGTGGAAGACGCCGGCTCCTTCAGGAGGGAGTGACGCGTCGATGGCTGCCTGCTGCTGCCCTTCGCCTCCCTGGGGCTGGGGCACCGGCCCACCCATGAGCTCACGCGGCGCACGGACGCGCTGCATGACCCAGTCCCATGCGCTGGCGAGGGAAGGCAGCAGGAAGCCACGGAATGCCAGCTCTTCGAAGGCGGGCGCGACGGTGACGCCAAAGACGGCGATGAGCCAGACGCCAAGCGGGTGGGTGAAGAATTTGTCGATCGGCAGCTCTTTCGGGATGGGCAGGAAGTTTGAAAGCAACTGCACGACGACGCTGGTGGCCACGCCAATGGCGGCCAGCACCCACCAGCGGCTGCGCACGATCAAGGCGCGAAAGTGCACACCCTGGCCGAAGGGGCGGTTCCAGAACAACGGAAAAATCAGAAAGCTGGCCGCTGCCGCGATCGCGTAAAGCACGGCTTCCACGGGAATGACCAGCAGAGGATCGCTTTGCATCTGATCCGCAGATTCATGCAGATGCGGGGCAACATGCATAACCACCAGCGCGAAGACCAGGCCGACCACGAAGCCGGCAAACCCGACGAGCAGAGCGAAGAGCAAGGTATGGCCGATGTTTGGGATAGTGGGAGGCGCACTCACGCCAGCCACGGGCAGCCGTTCCTGGAAGGCGTCAGGCTCTTCCGGCGAAGCGGCAGGCGGCAGAAAACTTGGATCGATCGGCATTATCGGTTACTTACTGGAGGACTGTAGCAGAACGGCGGCGGGCGCTCCTCTTCGGCAGCCCATTCACCGCGGCAACGTCGGCTGCAACAATGGACGCTGCATTGGCTCCGGTAGACTCTGCAACTGGAAAATAACGCCGCAGAAACCCTGCCGTGTGCGAGGCCGCTACCTGTGCCACCTCGGCGGGCGGGCCTTCGGCCACTATGGTGCCGCCATCCTCTCCACCTTCGGGACCGAGGTCCAGGATCCAATCCGCGTTGCGGATCACATCCAGGTTGTGCTCGATGATGATGACGGTATTGCCGAGATCGGTGAGGCGGTGCAGCACCTCCAGCAGCTTGCGCACGTCATCGAAGTGCAGGCCGGTGGTGGGCTCGTCCAGCACATAGAGGGTCTTGCCGGTCTGGCGCTTGGAGAGCTCGCGAGCCAGCTTCATGCGCTGCGCCTCGCCGCCGGAGAGTGTGGTTGCGGCTTGGCCGAGGTGGACGTATCCAAGCCCGACATCGACCAGCGTTTGCAATTTCTGACGGACCTGCGGAATGTCCTTGAGCACAGGCAACGCGTCTTCGATGGCGAGATCGAGGATGTCCGCGATGGAGTAGCCGTTGAACTTGACCGCCAGCGTCTCCTGGTTGAAGCGGCGGCCATTGCAGACGTCGCACAGCACGTAGACGTCGGGCAGGAAGTTCATCTCGATGCGCTTCTGCCCATCGCCCTGGCAGGCTTCGCAGCGGCCTCCGGCAACGTTGAAGGAGAAGCGGCCGGGCTTGTAGCCGCGCTCGCGCGCCTCGGGCAGCATGGCGAAGATGTCGCGGATTGCGGAAAGGACGCCGGTGTAGGTGGCGGGGTTCGAACGCGGCGTCCGCCCGATGGGCGACTGGTCGATGCGGATGACCTTGTCGATCTGCTCCACACCTTTGATCGATTTGTGTTCGCCGGGGGATTCGCGAGAGTCGTAGATGGCCCGCGCGAGCGAGCGGTAGAGGATGTCGTTGACCAGCGTGCTCTTGCCGGAGCCGGAGACGCCGGTCACCACCGTCATCACGTTCAGCGGGAAGCGCGCCGTGATGTTGCGCAGGTTGTGGCTGCGCGCGCCTTCAACGGTAATCCAGGCGCCGTTGACCGGACGCGGGGTCAGGCGATGCAGGATGCCGGCAGCTCCGGAGAGATACCGGCCGGTTAGCGAGCCTGATGCCGCCATGATGTTGGCCGGAGTGCCTTCGGCCACGACGTGACCGCCCAGCTTGCCCGCCCCGGGGCCAAGGTCCAGCACATAGTCCGCGCTCCGGATCGTGTCCTCGTCATGCTCGACGACGAGGACGGTGTTGCCGAGATCGCGCAGTGACTCCAGCGCCGCGATCAAGCGCTGGTTGTCGCGCTGGTGCAGTCCGATCGAAGGCTCATCAAGCACATAGAGCACGCCGCGCAGGCGTGAGCCGATCTGCGTTGCCAGGCGGATGCGCTGTCCTTCGCCGCCGGAGAGCGATGCCGCGTTGCGATTGAGCGACAGATAAGACAGCCCAACCGCGTTCAGGAACTCCAGCCGTTCGATGATCTCGCGGCGCAGCCGGTCCGCGATGAGCGCCTCGCGCTGCGAAAAGCGGAGAGACCGTGCGGCGTTGAGCGCGCGGCCCAGCGGCAGGCCGGTGAAATCGGCGATCGAGAGATCGTTCACCTTCACGGCGAGCGAGGCCGGACGCAGCCGCTTACCGT
>DASQRJ010000024.1:0-5755 GCA_035642955.1 Acidobacteriaceae bacterium | reverse complement strand
AGGCGCGCTGCGTTTGCAGGTAAGGCGCTTCGGCCAGACGCGGCAGCAGATGCTGCACCTGCTGGCGGACCGCGATCAGCGGACCCCGTCTACACGCGCGGCCATTCGATCGCGTTATCTGAAACAGCTCGAACACCTGCTGCCGCGCTCCTTCGGCGACTGGAAGATCGACGCCCTGCGCAGTTCGATGGACCTGGAACACAGCTTCGGTCCGGCATATGCGCGCGGACTGCTGGTACGCGGGCAAAGCGCGTGGGCGCTGATCGCGGTGAACGCCGAAGAGTCGCAGGCGACGATCGATGGCATCCTGACGCTGGGGCTGCTCTGGCTGGCCCGCTGCCGGGAGCGGGCAAATAAAGCGCGGAACGGGCAGGCGCGGCATATCGAGGGGCTGCGTGTGATTGTGCCCGAAGGGCACGGTGCTGTGACGCAATTGCGCATGGGCTGGCTCGACGCCGCGCAGGCGAAGTGGGAGTTGTATGAATGCGATACGCGTGGGGATGAATTGCGCGCATTGGAGATTGGCCGGAATGGCAATCTGGAGATGCGGCTCCTGCAGAACTTTGACCACGCTCGAGCGCTGGAACGATTGCAGGCGGGTATCGCGCGGGTGATGGCGTTGGTTCCGGCCGGCGCGCGGGAGCGCGTGCAGCAGCGGGTCCACAGTGCATCGGCGGTAGGGCTTTCGCTCTACGGACTCGAATTTGCGCGGGTGCAGCATGGGCTGGCGCCGGGTTCGTTCCAGCGGCAGGACCGCGTCACCTTTGGTGCCGGGGCGAATGAGACCGACTTGAACGAAGACACTGCGCCAATGCTCAGGGAGCTGACAGCGCGCCTGTTTGAAAGCCGCCATACCGCCGGAAGCGTACGCGATCCGCTGTATCGAATGCAGCCGGAGCGCTGGCTTGAATCGCTTTTGTCCACCGCACTGGAGAATGTCGATCATTCGTTGCTGCCAGCGCCGGTCTATCGTCAGGTGCCGGCCTTTGCTGCGAGCGATCGCGGGATGCTGGATCTGCTCGCGGTCCATCGCGATGGCCGGCTTGCGGTAGTGGAACTGAAAGCGGATGAAGATCTGCACATGGTGCTGCAGGGGTTGGATTACTGGATCCGGGTACAACGGGCCGCTCAGCCACAGGGACCAGATGGATTGAATGACTTCACGAGGTCGGGCTACTTCCCCGCCATGCGGCTCGCGCAAACGTCTCCGCTACTGTACTTTATAGCCCCCGCACTGCGGATTCATCCGGCAACCGAAACGATTCTCGGCTACCTGAGCCGCGAGATCGAATGGAACCTGGTTGCAGTGGGCGAGGACTGGCGGCGCTCGCTCGAGGTTATCTGGCGCAAGCGCGGCGGCGGATTCGCTTAAGCAAAAGCGCAGAAGGTGTAAAGGCAGGGCTCCCATCCGAACGCAGCCGTTCTTTCAAGCAACGGCTGCTCCGAACCGATCTCGCCACATTCCGTTATCTGTGCTTTTGCGTTAGACCTGAAGTGCAAAGGCAGCGGCCGGTTCGTTGGCAGAAGTGGATATTCCGGTGGCGCTGAATCGCTGCGCGAAAAACTGCTCCACTGCGTCCAGGATTGCGGGCCCCGTACGCGCTTCGTAGATGGTCTTGCGCAGCGCGCCGCCGCCCGGGACGCCGTGGGTAAACCAGGAAGCGAACTGCTTCATCTTGCCCGCGCCTTCGCGGCAGGCCTTGGCGGCTTCGATGTTCTTTTCGTCGGAGCCCGCGGTGTGCCAGTGGCCCTCTTCGAGCAGCATGGTGAAGTAGGTGCGGATCATGCGGTAGCGGTCCCATTCAGTGGGTACGTCATAGCGCCCACTCGCGGTGTACTGCGCGATCTGGCGGAAGATCCACGGATTCGCCGGCGCGGCACGGCCGATCATCACGGCGTCGCAACGGGTGCGGGCGACCATCGCGACGGCATCCTCGGGCGTGCGGATATCGCCGTTGCCGATCACCGGAATGGAAACTGCATCCTTTACGGCGCCGATATGCTCCCAGCGAGCGTCGCCGGAGTAGCCCTGCTCGCGCGTGCGGGCATGCAGCGCAACGGCGTTCAGGCCACTCTCCTCAGCAAGGCGCGCGAGTGGCACGCAGACAATGTTGTCGTCGTTCCAGCCGAGCCGGATCTTCACCGTGAAGGGAATCGCTACCGAACCGCGCACGGCCTCGAAGATGCGTGCAATCAGCGGCAGGTCGCGCAGCAGGCCGGAGCCGCCATTGCATGCGACGACCCGCTTGGACGGGCAGCCGAGGTTCAGATCCACCACATCGAAGCCTGCGTCCTGCACGATCTTTGCTGCCTCGCTGAGCGTACGGGGGTCCGAACCGAAGAGCTGTGCGGCAATAGGATGCTCGTCATCGTAGTACGTGAGATAGCGCTTGCGCTTGGCTTCGCGCATGCGGGAGAGCCCGTCCGCCGAGGTGAACTCTGTCATGATGAGGCCGCAGCCCGATTGCTGGTTGGAGATTTCGCTATCGACGGTCGCGCCCGCGTCTCCGGCAGGCGTAAACAGGCTGGCGTTGCGGATGAAGCGGCGGAAGATGGTGTCGGTCACGCCCGCCATGGGAGCGAGTACCGTCGCCGGACGAATCTCAACCGGGCCGATGGCGAAGCGCGCAGGTACGCGAGCCGGGACTGGCTCTCGAGCGGCGCCCTCCGGTCCTTCCGGGTTAGGCGGGTTGTCGTCCCAATGCTTCTTCATCGTGGTTCGCGTTCCATGATCGGTCTATGCAGTCTATGCAAGCGAAGAGGCCTCCCGCAGGAGGCCTCTTTGAGTCTGCCGGCACAGCCGAGCGTTACTTGGCTGCGACTGCCTCGGGCTTGGCTTCGGCCTTGGCATACTTCCGGCGGAAGCGCTCCACGCGGCCGGCGGTATCGATCAGCTTCTGCTTGCCCGTGAAAAACGGGTGGCAAGCCGAGCAGATTTCCACGTGAATGTCGCCCTTGTGGGTCGAGCGCGTCTCAAAGGACGTGCCGCAGGCGCATTGCACGCGAATCTGGTCGTAATGGGGGTGAATCTTTTCCTTTGGCATCTCTCGCAAAATCCCTTTCCTGCAGTCTTCCAATTTTAGGCGGATTTGCCCGGTTTCGCAAGCCAGCCGCACCCGCAGAGCGGGATATCGAAGGCCCGGCATCGAGTGCCTTCCCATTGGAGATGGCCTCCAATAGATGGCTTTTCATCTGAAACGATGCACGTATATGATCCGGCGTGGAGTCGAAGAGCGTATTGCTCCATCGTTTCTGACTGGTCGAGGTGGGCGGATGGGCCTGGGTGGTTGGGCTTCGATTGTTCTGATCTGCGCGGGACTACCCGCAGCGGCCCAGCAGGGTGCAGGATCCCTCACTCAGAACCAGGCGCAGCCGAACCAAAATCACCCCGCGGATCACCCCACTCTCTCCCACCGTCCGCCGCCGAGCCCACTCGAGGGCCAGATCAAGCTGGATGTCGTGGTGACCGATGACGCGGGCAAAGCCGTTGCGGGCCTCAAGCAGAAAGACTTCACGCTGACTGACAATAAGAAACCTCGGCCGATTCTTTCCTTCCAGGCAGTGGATGGAAGCTTGGGAGCGGGGCAGGGTGAGCCGCCGGTTGAGGTGATCCTGCTGGTGGATGTCACCAACACCCCATTACCCGTTGTCGGCTATGAACGGAATCTGATCGAGAATTTTCTGCGGCAGAACGGCGGAAAGCTGACACAGCCAACCTCGTTGATGATCTTCGATGACCACGGCGTGAAGGGCCAGCCACAGCCGACGAAGGATGGGAATCGGCTGGCCGACGATCTGAACCAAGCCGAGTCGACGATCCATTCGGTGCGGCTGACGACGCAAACCGACCCGGATCGCGTGACACTGTCGCTCAACGCTCTGCAACGCATTATCGACGCGGAGAACACAAAGCCAGGCCGGACGTTCCTGATCTGGATCGGCGAGGGCTGGCCGCTGCTGGAGGATGCGCGGTATCAGTTCACCAGGCCGGAATACCATGCGCAATTCGACAGGCTGGTTACGATGTCCAGCGAGCTTCGCGAGGCACGCATCACGCTGTACAGCATTTATCCCACCGACCCGGGAATCACAGACGAACGCCGTCTCCAGCACTTCCGCGGCTTCCTGAAAGGAGTGCCCTCCGTGAATCAGGTAAGGCCTGGCGATCTTGCATTACCCGTGTTTGCAATTCACAGTGGGGGCCGCGCGGTGGATACTCCCGGCGACCTGGGCGACGAGATTGCCAAGTGTATTGCTGAGGCACAGTCGTACTACACGCTGACCTTTAATCCGGCGGCCGCGAAGCACGTGGATGAGTATCACGAGCTCAAGCTCGAAGTCGACCAGCCGCAACTCAGAGCGCGGACGAGTGCCGGATACTATGTCCAGCCGGCCTTCCAGTTCCAGCTTCCAGGCCTTAGTGCTCAGCATTGAATGAGGAGCTAGACATTGCGCAGTCCATCCCTGCTGTTCAGGCCTACAGTTAGGCCGCTATGATGCCTACTGTCTCAGAAGACGGGCCATCCGCTCGTTCTGCTGACCAGGGCTCAGAGGTGATTCATGGGTAGGTTGCGTTGGGTCTTATTTATGGTGTTCTGCTTTGCCTCTATTGCCAGCGCGCAGCAGAGTCCAGCGCCGGCAGCCGATCGTCACGCTCAGAGTCAGACGGCTCCGCAGCAAGGCCATCCGGAACTCTCTCAGCGTCCACCCTCGAATCCAGCCGCCGCTGAGGGTGGGATAAAACTGGATGTCGTGGTGACGGATGGTGCTGGGCTGCCGGTCTCCGGTCTGCAGCAAAAGGATTTTACCCTGCTCGATAACAAGACACCGCTACCGATACTTTCTTTTCGCGGGGTGGACGGATCGACCGGAAACGGCACTGCGGCGGATCCGCCGGTTGAAGTGATCCTGCTGGTCGATACGGCCAACGGCCGGCTGCATGACGTGGCGTATGAACGCTTCCAACTCGACAAGTTTCTGAAGCAGAATGGCGGCAAACTGGCGCAGCCGGTGAGTCTGATGATCTTGTCCGATCAGGGAGTCAGGGTGCAGCCGCAGCCCTCGACGGATGGAAACCTGCTGGCTAACACGCTCGACAAGGTGGAATCTTCCATCCACACGATCCCGATAGCGGGTGGCTACGACGCGATCGAGCGCGCCGACCTTTCCCTGAAGGCGCTCAGGCAGATCGTCGGTGCCGAGGGGCAGAAACCAGGCAGAAAGATGCTGATTTGGATCGGACAGGGCTGGCCCTTTCTGGATAATCCGGGCTACGTGGCTTCCGACAGGGTGCGGCAGTACCAATTCAATACCATTGTCGAGATGACCCAGCAGTTGCGTGAGGCGCGCGTGACCCTGTACAACATCGATGCCATCGACGCGGGATCGCGGGCCCAGTTGCGCGCGGACTACTACAAAGAGTTTCTGAAGGGCGTGAAATCCGCAAGGCGGGTGGACTCCGGTGCTCTCTCTCTTCCAGTATTCGCCGTTCACACCGGCGGACGAGTGCATGAAACGACCGGCGATCTGCCCACGTTGCTGAATGGATGCATCGCCGAAGCAAAGTTCTATTACACGCTGTCCTTCGATCCGCCGAGAGCCGACCACACGGACGAGTACCACGACCTGGCGGTAAAGCTAGATAAGCCGGGCATGACCGCACGTACGAACACTGGCTATTATGCGGAGCCTTCCTTGAAGCCGTAATCGCCTACGGAGGGCTGGCGCCTGCTCGCAAGCTCTGAAAGTACTCGTC
>DASQRJ010000023.1:0-3372 GCA_035642955.1 Acidobacteriaceae bacterium | reverse complement strand
CTCGAACAGGAGCAGCCGGATGCGGTGGCGATCTATGAGACGGCGCTGCTGTTTGAAGCGAGCAGAACTGAGGGAACGCTCGGCTGGCAGGAACGATTTGACCGGCGCATTCTGGTGACCGCGCCGGAGGCATTGCGCATCGCACGATATGTGGCGCGGATGGGTGGAGCGAATCCCGATGCCGCAAGGCGGGCAGCGCTGGAGCGGGAGGCGCGCGAGCGCATGGCCGCGCAGATGCCGGAGGAAGAAAAGATGCGGCTGAGCGATGCCATCATCCGCAACGACGGGTCTTTAGAAGAGGTGACCCGGCAAACAGAGGGCGTCTATCGAGAGCTGCGCGCGCTGGCGGCGGCCTCGTTGTGAACCGATAGCTGTGAAGTAAGGAGAGAACGACCCGCTTATGAAGCTTCGCCGTCTTGCAATGCTGGTGGTACTGATCGTCGCCGGATTCTGGTTCATCACTACGTTTGGCGTTCCGGGTGCGCGGGAGCTGCAGCGCATCTCACGTCATGATCTGCCGCTGCTGGCGCACACCGTGCATATGGACCATTCGCTCGACCTGACCGAGGCGGATGCACAGAGCAATTACGACAGCGTGGAGCAGACCAACATCGCGGTGTACAAGCGGGTGCTGCCCGCGGTGGTGAACATCACTTCGAATGCGGTGACGTATGACTGGTTCTGGGGCGCGGTGCCGCAGCAGGGACAAGGCTCCGGATTTATCGTGGATGCGCATGGCCACATCCTGACCAACTACCACGTGATCGAGGGGGGCCGGCAGATTGAGGTAACGCTCTCGAACAAGCACAAGTACAAGGCGCAGGTGGTGCTGACGGACAAGCCGCACGATCTGGCGCTGCTGCAGATCGATGCGCCGAATTTGACGCCCGCGGTGCTCTCCAGTTCGCAGAACCTGCAGGTGGGCCAGAAGGTTTACGCGATCGGCAATCCATTTGGACTCAGCGGCACCATGACCACCGGCATCATCAGCGCGCTGCGCTCGGTGCGCGGACCGGAAGGCAATCTGATCGAGAACGCCATTCAGACGGACGCGGCGATCAATCCCGGCAACTCCGGCGGACCGCTGCTGAACTCGCACGGCGAGGTGATCGGCATCAACTCGCTGATCGCGACCAATCCGAATGAGCAGATCGAACAGAGCGCGGGCATCGGCTTCGCCATCCCGATCAACACGGCGAAGGCGGTGCTGGAAGACTTTGCGCACTACGGACGCATTCGCAGGCCATCGCTGGGGATCACTTCCCTGCCGATCGGTCCGGATCTGGCGCAGCAGATGGGGCTGGCGGCAGACTACGGCGTGCTGATCCAGCGGGTGCTGCCGGGCGGCGCCGCGGAGCGCGCGGGATTGCACGGAGGCCGCCAGCAAGCGTACCTGGGCAACACGCCCATCTATCTGGGAGGCGATCTGATCATCGCCATCGACGGCAGGCAGGTGGCGAGCGGACAGGATGTGTCGCAGATTATGGATGAGCACAAGACCGGCGACACGGTGACCGTGACCTTCCTGCGCGGGCAGCACAAGATGACCGCGCGGGTGACGCTGGAAGAGCTGGGAACGCAGACGGCGTAGCTGAGTTACAACATAAGGAGCGCCATGAGCAAGTGGACACCGCGAGAGATGCCGCCGCAGCAGGGACGGCTGGCGATTGTGACCGGGGCCAACAGCGGCATCGGATATCAGACGGCGCGATATCTGTCGCGGGCCGGCGCGACGGTGATCCTGGCCTGCAGGAGTCGAGAGAAGGGCGAGGCCGCGCGCGCGAAGATTCTCGCTGAGAATCCGGCGGCCAAGGTGGAGGTGCGCGCTCTCGATGTCGCCGATCTCGATTCGGTGCGGCGATTTGCGACAGAATTTCTTAGCGGCGGTGAGCCGCTCGATCTGCTGATCAACAACGCGGGCGTGATGGCCATTCCGGAGCGGCGCACGACGCCGCAGGGCTTCGAGATGCAGTTCGGCACCAACCATCTTGGCCACTTCGCCCTGACCGGACTGCTGCTATCGTCGCTGCTGCGCCAACCGAACAGCCGCGTGGTGACGGTGGCGTCGATTGCGCATAAGGGCGGAAAACTGAAGTTCGACGATCTGAACGCCGAGCGCGATTACGATCCGCGCGGCGCCTATCAGCAGTCGAAGCTGGCGAATGTGGTCTTCGGTCTGGAGTTCGACCGGCGGCTGCGCGCGCACTCCGCGCATACGACAAGCGTAATCGCGCATCCGGGCGTGGCGGTCACCAATATCGTCAGCAACGGCATGGGCACGGGGATGAAAGCGCGCATCGTCGGTGCGCTGATGCCGTTCGTCGCGCAGTCGGATGACCGGGGCTCGTGGCCGCTGCTCTATGCCGCGACTTCGCCGCGGGTGCGTGGCGGGGGATACTACGGGCCCGACGGGATTGCGGAGATCAAGGGAACGCCGGTCGAGGTGAAGCCGAAACCTCATGCGCTGGATCCTGCGGCGGGTACACGGCTGTGGGAGATCTCCGAGCGGTTGACGGGCGTACGCTACGATGCGCTGGACTCGTAGTCAGCGCTTGCGCCTGTAGCGGCGGCCTTCCACCACATAATCTCCAGAGAGCACACGCGCGATCGCTTCGGTGTAGGCGATGTGTTCCTGCGCGAGGATGCGGCGGCTGAGCACGTGCGCGTCCTCCGCGTCGTCCTCTGTCTCTTCGACGGATATGGCGCGCTGCAGGATGATGACGCCGTGATCGAGTTGTTCATCGACGAAGTGGACGGTACACCCGGCGACTTTGACCCCGTACTCGAATGCCTGCTGCTGCGCGTCGAGCCCGGGAAAAGCGGGCAGCAGCGAGGGATGAATATTCAAGATGCGCTGCGGAAAGGCCTGGATGAAGCCGGGGGAGAGCAGGCGCATATAGCCGGCGAGGCAGATGAGGTCTACATGATGCTCGCGCAACGCGGCGACGATGGCGGCATCGTGCTCGGCGCGTTTGCGTCCATTGGCTTCGATGGCGAGGGCGGTGAGTCCGCGTTCGCGCGCAGCGGTCAGGCCGGGTGCGTCCGCTTTGTTCGAGAGGACGACAGCGATTTCGGTATCCGGAATGCGGCCGGCGGCGACACTGTCTGCGATGGCAAGAAAGTTCGATCCGCGACCGGAGAGCAGGATTCCGAGACGGTGCGGCATGCTCATGCGTGATAGCGTACGGTGCGGTCGCCCTTGACGGCCTGGCCGATGACGTGAAAAGGCTCGCCGAGGCGGCCCAGCAAGGCCTGCGCACGCTTCCACTTCGATTGCGGAATCACGGCGATGAGGCCAATACCCATGTTGAAGGTTCGCAGCATCTCGTCCTGGGGTACGTTGCCGAGCTGCTGCAGATAGGCGAAGAGCGG
>DASQRJ010000022.1:0-3606 GCA_035642955.1 Acidobacteriaceae bacterium | reverse complement strand
CGCTCCGTCCATACGCCGAGGGACGCAGGGACGCGGGCTTTGAAGAGTGGGATGGCGGCGGTTTCGATGAATGCCTGCCGACGGTTGCGCCGTCGGGCACGGCTCCTGATCACGGTGAGCTCTGGCGGCAGCCGTGGCAGGAAGAGGATCCGGTCACCCTGCGCACCACCGCCTGCGGAGGTGCTCTGAGCGTCGAGCGTCGCGCGCTGCTCGATGGGTCATCGCTGGTGCTGCACTATCACGTGAAAAATCTTGGGCAACGCGTGCAGAGCCTCCTTTACTCTGCCCATCCACTGCTGCGCGTGGAGCCGAACGATCGCATCGTGCTGCCGGATGAAGTGCGCAGCCTCCGGGTCGAAGGCTCCCGCAAGAATCGGCTGGGTAAGCGCGGCGATTCGATCGCCTGGCCTTCGGCGGAAGCCGAAGATCTCAGCGATCTCAGTATCCTGGGTCCACCGGATGGAACGCAGGCGGACAAACTGTTTACCGGCGCTCTCTCCGAGGGTTGTTGCGCTGTATTCCGGCCCTCGCTTCAGGAGGGCATCAAGCTCACCTTCGATGCTCAGACGCTGCCCTATCTCGGCCTCTGGATCTGTCGCGCGGCGTGGCCGGAATCGGGCGAGCCGAAGCAATACACGGTTGCGCTTGAGCCTGCCAGCGCTCCCGCCGACGCTCTTGCCGACGCGGTGCGTGAGGATACCGCATGGCGGCTCGAGCCAGGACAGGAGCGCCGCTGGGTACTGCGCTTTGCCTTGATCCATGAGTTGATCCAAAAGTTGACGCATGAATTGCCGGGGGAGGGCCAATGATCTCGGTTGAGCCGCTGCTGCGCCAGCATGCGAAACGTTTCGGAGCTGCGGCGCGCGCCTTTCAGGCGCCGGGTCGCGTGAATCTGATCGGCGAACATACGGATTACACCGGCGGGCTGGTGATGCCGGCGGCCATCGATTTCAACACCGTGGCGGTGGTGGGTCCGGCGGCGAGCAGGAGCATCATCTCCTCGGTCAACTTGCAGAAGGAGTTTGCCTTCGACGCGAGCGCGCTTCCGGAGAATCAGAAGCACGACTGGACCGACTATCCGGTGGGCGTGCTGTGGAGTCTCGGACAGTCCGGCGTTGTTGCGCCGCAGTTTGCCATGACGCTCCAGGGCGATGTGCCGCTGGGCGCCGGCTTGAGCTCCTCCGCCTCGATCGAAGTAGCGGTGGCCTTCGCTGCACTGGCGCTGGCCGGGAAGTCGATGTCCCTGACCGAGATTGCCCTCGCCTGCAAGAAAGCCGAGAACGGCTTTGTGGGCGCGCAAAGCGGCATCATGGATCAGTACATCGCCTGCTGCGGAGTCAAAGGTCACGCACTGGTGATCGATACCCGCGATCTCAGCTCCCGGGCGGTGCCGCTGCCGGCAGATGCGCGGCTGGTGATCTGCAACTCCATGGTGAAGCACTCCCATGCCGGTGGCGAGTACAACGAACGCCGCGCCGAGGTGGACGAGGGGAGCCATGCACTGCGCGCGGCAAACCCGAAGATTCATGAGCTGCGCGACGCCGCGCTGGCCGATCTGGAGCAGGCGCGCGGCTCGATGTCGGAGAATGCCTTCCGCCGCTGCCGCCACATCGTCACGGAAAATGCGCGCGTGGAACAGGCCGCCCGGGCACTTGCCGCGGGCGATATGCGCTGCATGGGCCAACTCATGTACGAGGCGCATGCCAGCTATCGCGACGATTTTGCTGCAAGCTGTCCCGAGGCCGATCTTCTGGTAGAACTGGCCGCCGCCCAACCCGGCATCATCGGAGCGCGCCTGACGGGTGGCGGCTTTGGTGGCTGCACCGTCAACCTGGTTGAATCCGCGCATGCGGAAGCCTTCCGCAAGGGGATTCACGCGGCCTATCTGCAACGCGCCGGCATCGATGCCGATATCTATCTCTGCCAGGCTGCCGGCGGCGCATCGGAACTGCCGGTCTAGAAGTGAACTGAGAGCTCAAAGTGACCCGTGCGATCTGGCATCATCTGACTGCACACCCGCTCCTGATGTAGCTTCAAGGCATGCGTCGCCGCCGGATGCCTGCGTTGCTTCTCGTTGTCGCCTCTCTACTGTTTGCTCATGCCGCGCCGCATGCGAAGCCGTCGGTCATCGAAGTCCCCAACGCCGACAATCGCGCGGAGCAGGTTGCGAAGCATTACGTCGTGCTGGTCTCGATCGATGGCTTCCGCCACGACTACGCGAAGCTCTATGGTGCGACGCACCTGGAGGCGATGGCGAAGACCGGCGCCAGCGTCCCCGACGGGATGCAGCCCGTGTATCCGTCCGTTACCTTTTCCAACCACTACTCGCTGGTGACCGGGCTCTATCCGGAGCATCACGGCATTGTGGCGAACAGCTTCTACGACCCGGCACGGAAAGAGCGGTATGCCTACAACGATCCGAAGACAGTGACCGACGGAAGCTGGTATCGCGGCGTGCCCCTGTGGTCGCTCGCCGAGAAGCAGGGGATGCGCGCGGCGTGTTTTTTCTGGCCGGGATCGGAGGCCGAGATCGCGGGCGAACGGCCCAGCTACTACCTGAAGTATGACGGCACCGTGCCGGATGACGAACGCGTGGAGCAGGTAGTGACGTGGCTGAAGCTGCCTCCGGAGAAGCGTCCGCATTTCATCACCCTGTACTTCGAGGAGGTGGATCACGCGGGCCACGAGTACGGACCGGATGCGCCGGAGACGCGTGCCGCGGTGCGGCACGTGGATGGCGAGATTGGCGCGCTGCGTGCGAAGCTCGGAAAGCTCCATCTGCCGATCGACCTGGTGGTGGTCTCCGATCACGGCATGGCGGCCGAGCAGGGCGGCTGGATCGATCTCGACCAGTATGCGGATTTCACCGGCGTGGAGACGGTCGGAGATTTGATGTATCCGGATTCAGAAGAGGCGGCGGCGAAGTTGTATGCGAAGCTGCGCGTTCAGAGTGACAAGTTCAAGGTCTACCGCCGCAGCAAGATGCCGAACGAGCTGAATTACACCGGCGACCCGCGCATTGGAGACCCGGTAGTGGTGGCGACAGGGCCGTATTCGATCCGGGTGCATGGACCAGCCGATCCCGCGAAGCAGCATCCGCCAAACAAAGGCGTGCATGGTTACGATCCGCACATCATGCCGCAGATGTACGCGATCTTTTATGCCGAAGGGCCGGATATCCGCAAGGGCGTGACGCTGAAGCCCTTCGAGAACGTGAACCTCTATCCCTTTGTGGCGGAGATTCTTGGGCTGGACGCCCCGGCAACCGACGGCAGTGCATCCGTGCTGGAGCCTGCGCTCTCCGCTGCCCACTAGTGGCAAGAGCAGCCGCTATGATGAAAAGCGCATGACATATTTTCTGGGCTTGGATGCGGGCGGCACCAGCACGCGCGCCGCGCTGGCCGACGACACGCGCATTCTGGGACGCGCAAAGAACGGCAGCATCAAAGTGATGCGGGTGTCGGCCGCCGTGGCGGAGGCGAACCTGCGCGCGCTGCTGGAAGAAGTGGCGAAGAGCAGCGGCATTCCCATCGCCAGTGTCGCGTCGACCTGTGTGGGCACAGCGGGGAACACCATATCCACGGTGACTGGCTGGATCTGGCAGAC
>DASQRJ010000021.1:0-5641 GCA_035642955.1 Acidobacteriaceae bacterium | reverse complement strand
ATGCTGATCGTCTGCGCTGTCGACCTTCCGCCCGTCCGGTAGACGCGAAAACCGTGATCCAGAACATCGCGCTGGTGCTGAGTGACATCCTGCGCGGTCAACAGATATACGCCGTCTTCCTGGTTGAGCGTGTAGTGGAGTTGCTGCGCCATCGCGTCCAGGGCGCTTCGTGGATCTTCGCCGAGAAAGACGAAAGTGGTTTTCATCCTGCAGAGAGCACCTGGATCTTTGCCGGGAATAATGCCGATCGGCACTCTCGTTTGCAGTCCGATCTCCCCAAGAACCTCAACTGGCGTTGCCCGCATGGACAAGTTGACGAGCGCTGGAGCGGGCGGGGGGGTCGGCGGAGCGTCTGTTTGCTGCGTTACAGTACGTGTGGCCCCGGGGGCAAACAGGCAAAGCATCGCCAGTAGGAAACGTCCCATCGCTGCCTCTTGGCTCCCTAACGAGCCTACGCCTCTTCGTTAAAAGCCAGAAGAAAAGCCAGAAGGGCGAGGCCGCAACCTCGCCCTCACGTCTGCAATTCCGTCTTACGCAACCCGCTCGATCGTCACCGACTCCAGCACCACCGGCGTCTTCGGCTTGTCCTGCGCACCGCGCGGCAGGCGCGAGATCTTCTCCGCAATCTCCTGACCCTCGATTACCTCGCCGAAGATGGTGTGCTTGCCGGTCAGCCATTCGGTGTTCGCCGTGGTGATGAAGAACTGCGAGCCGTTGGTATTGGGTCCGGCGTTCGCCATGGCCAGCTTGCCCGGCTTGTCGAAGCGGTGCGATGATCCTTTGGTCTCGTCCTCGAACTTGTATCCGGGACCGCCCATGCCGTTACCCGCCGGATCGCCGCCCTGGATCATGAAGTCGGGAATCACGCGATGGAAGATCGTGCCGTCGTAGAGCTTGCCGGTCGATTTGGTGCGCGTGGTGGGGTGCGACCATTCGCGTTTGCCTTCGGCCAGCTCGATGAAGTTCGCTACCGTCTTGGGCGCTTCCTTTTCAAACAGCCGGCACACAATCGTGCCCTCGCTGGTCTTCAATGTGGCATATGTGCCTGGTGTACTTGCCATTCTTTTCTCCTTTGTAAATGTTGGCGGGGCGGCCAGCTCCTCTGCCGGCTGCGAAGAGTATCCGAAATCAGTTGGGTCTGGGCGTCAGTATCGGTGGCGGCGGCGCGGTATCCGGCTTCGAAGCTGGCGGTGCACTCGATGCCGGCGCCGCGGCAGGCGACGACGCAGCAGGAGCCGGAGGCGGCGGCAGCGGCTGGCCCACCGGCACAATCGTGACCTTCTTCAGCACCACCGGCGTCAGCGGTTTGTCGCGGCCGTCGCGCTCCACGCGCGTAATCGTCTTCACCACCAGCACCGACGAAGGATCGCACTGGCCAAAGATGGTGTAATGGCCGTTCAAGTCGGGCTGGATCTCTTCGGTAACGAAGAACTGCGAGCCATCCGTGTTCGGTCCGGAGTTGGCCATGGCCAGCCGCCCCGGCACGTCAAACAGCAGCGACGGATCGATCTCGTCCTGGATGTAGTAGCCCGGGTCGCCCAGCCCATTGCCCAAGGGGTCGCCGCCCTGCGCCATGAAGCCCGGAATCACACGATGGAAAATGGTGCCATCGTAGAGCGGCTTGCCATGTTCCTTCTCATGCGTATCGGGACTGGTCCAGTCCTTCGTGCCCTCCGCCAGGCCGATGAAGTTTGCCACCGTAGCGGGCGCCTGCTTGTCGAAGAGCCGGCAGGTGATCCGGCCCACGCTGGTATCCATGACGGCAGTTGGTCCGGTCGGCTCAACGGCTGGCGCTGGCTGTTGTGTGGCCGGCGAGTCGGGCAAGTCCTGTGCTGCGCCGGGTGGGGCGCTGCTTGCGGGCGCGGCAGGAGCTTGCTCCGGCGCGGCGGGCGGTGGTGGCGTCTGCTGCGCGGAGGCAAATGCGGTGAGTGCGGTAAAGCAGAGAAGGGCAAGGGCGAGTCGGCGGACAAAGGGCATGCGGGAATCCAACCTGTCAGAGTATCGCAAGCGCTTCCGGCTACGCCACCTGCACGGGAATACCATGCTCGCAGTTCCTCAAGGCCCGACAAGTCGCATCTCACCCACGCAGGAGGCTTTCCATGGGATACATCAAGCGCCAACTCATGTTCTTCGTCAGCCGCTTTCTTATGAAGCGCCGCTGGGGCCGTCGTCTGCTCTTTGTGTGGGCCATGCGTGCCATGCGCTCGCGCGTGCGGCAGTTCTTGCGCGATATCGCCCAGCTCTATCCGGTTTTCCGGCCCGCGGCTGCCTGGTTGTAAAAAATCTACACCCGCCGGAACAGGGAAGAGGTGACCTTTGGATGGGGGAGATACGCAGCGTAATCGTGACACGCCATCGCGACCGCCCCCATCATGGATCAACTCTTCCATAAAGGTGACGCGGATGTCCCTCTTCCGGGCTCTCAGGCTCGTCCAACGCAACATTGCACACGCGTGGGAAGTATTTTTTCGCGCCCCGGCGGTCCATGTTCACCACCCTGTCCGGGAAGTTGAGGTCTGCCCACCCAAATACGTCGCCTTGCCGGGGACAGAACCGAACTACTAGATCCGTCCCGCCGCTCGCAGCGCCCCGATCTCCGCATCGGTAAACACGCGCGAGCGGGTTAGGAAGCGCACGCCCTCCGGCCCTTCGAGCGAGAACATGCCGCCGCGGCCCGGCACCACATCCAGGATGATCTGCGTGTGCTTCCAGTACTCGAACTGGCTGCGGCTCATGTAGAAGGGCGTTTCGCCGAGCGTCGCCAGCAAAACATCGCTGTCGCCCACCAGAAATTCTCCGCGCGGATAGCACATCGGCGAGCTGCCGTCGCAGCAGCCGCCGGACTGATGGAACATCAGCGCGCCGTGCTTCTGGACGAGCGTTTCCATAAGCGCGGTAGCTGCTGCTGTGCAGACGACCTGCGGCGGCGGCTCCGATCTCAGAGCCGCCGCCGGCCTTGCCTCCGTGTTGGTCAGTTCATTCATCTCGTTTTTCAAACCCATAAAAATGCTCGTCATCTCGACCGGAGCCATTCGCTCGCAGAGCGATGGACGAAGCGGAGAGATCTGCTCTTCGGTCGCAGATTCTCACCGCTCCGTTCGAAACTTCCTAGAAAAACCCCATCGCATTCGGGCTGTAGCTGATGAGCTGGTTCTTCGTCTGCTGGTAGTGGTCCAGCATCAGCTTATGGTTCTCACGTCCGATGCCCGACTGCTTGTAGCCGCCAAAGGCCGCGTGCGCCGGATACAGGTGATAGCAGTTCGTCCACACGCGTCCCGCCTGGATGCCGCGGCCCATGCGATACGCGCGATTGATGTCGCGTGTCCACAAGCCAGCGCCGAGCCCATAGAGCGTGTCGTTCGCCAGCGCCAGCGCATCTTCCTCGTCCGTGAAGGTGGTCACCGACACCACCGGTCCGAAGATCTCTTCCTGGAAGATGCGCATCTTGTTGTGACCCTTGAAGATCGTCGGCTCGATATAGAAGCCGTCCGCGAGATCGCCGTCGAGCGATGCGCGCTTGCCGCCCGTCAATGTCTCCGCGCCCTCCTGCTTGCCGATGTCGAGATACGACAGGATCTTCTCCATCTGCTCGCTCGAGGCCTGCGCGCCCAGCATCGTCGTCTTGTCCAGCGGATTCGCCTGTTTGATCGCCTTCACCCGCTTCACCGCCCGCTCCATGAAGCGGTCATAGATGCTCTCCTGAATCAGTGCGCGCGACGGACAGGTGCAGACCTCGCCCTGGTTGAATGCAAACATCGCGAAGCCTTCGAGCGATTTATCGAAGAAGGCGTCGTCCTCCTGCATCACATCGGCGAAGAAAATATTCGGCGACTTGCCGCCCAGCTCCAGGGTGACCGGGATGATGTTCTGCGAGGCGTACTGCATGATGAGACGCCCGGTCGTCGTCTCACCGGTGAACGCGATCTTGTTCACTCGCGAACTCGATGCCAGCGGCTTGCCCGCTTCGAGGCCAAAACCGTTGACGACATTCAGCACGCCCGGCGGCAGCAGATCGTGGATCAGTTCCACCAGCACCAGGATGCCCAGCGGCGTCTGCTCCGCCGGCTTCAGCACCACCGCATTGCCCGCCGCCAGCGCCGGCGCCAGCTTCCACGTGGCCATCAGAATCGGAAAGTTCCACGGGATGATCAGCCCCACCACGCCCAACGGCTCGTGGTAGTGATAGGCCACCGTGGTCTCGTCAAGCTCGGAGATGCCACCTTCCTGTGCACGAATGCACCCCGCAAAGTAACGGAAATGATCGATCGCCAACGGCAGATCGGCGGCCATCGTCTCGCGGATCGGCTTGCCGTTGTCCCACGTCTCCACCGTGGCCAGCATCTCCAGGTTGTCTTCCATGCGCTGCGCGATCAATTCCAGGATGCGCGCCCGCGCTGCTGGCGAGGTCTTGCCCCACTCCGTCTTCGCTGCATGCGCCGCGTCCAGCGCCTTGTCGATGTCGGCAGCATTCGAGCGCGGAATCTCGCACAGCACCTGTCCGGTGACCGGCGTCACGTTCTCGAAATAGCTGCCCGAGGCGGGTTTGGTCCACTCACCGCCAATGAAGTTCTGATATTGCTTGCGAATGTTCACCGGGAACCCATACGTCCCGGGCCGCAGCGCAGTAACTGTCGCCATAGATGTTCACTCCTTTCCGGGAACGGTTTCGATCCCGTTCTCCGGCACGGCGGGATTCTAGTCTCGCCGAGGGAGCTCTGTCTTGTAATCGCGTATCAGCTACGGTTTACTTTGCAGAATTCGCATCGTCGCCGGGATGGTCAGCACGGTATGCCCGAAAGGCTGCTTGTAGCTCGGCCTGGTGGCGTTCCGCTACTTGTTGTGTAATTTCATGCTGTCGTGCGAGGTGGGCCGCATTGAACTCTCGTTCGATCTGAGCGTGTAGGACGTTCATTCGCTTCCACGAACTGAAATGAATTTGGCCTTCATCATTGTCCGCTTTCCGGCGGCCTTTCCCTCTACTTGTGGAACGGCTGCGTCTCGCCGATCTTCGGCCGCCCCTTCTCCTCGGCCTGCAACTGCCTGCTCACCTTTTCCACCTCGCCGAAGACGCGCAGCAGGTTGCCGCTCATGATCTTCCGGCAATCCGCCTCGCTGTAACCGCGCTTCTTCAGCTCCGCCGTGATCTTCGGCAGATCCGCGGCGGAGTCGATGCCCTCCGGCGCCGACGGTATCCCGTCGAAATCCGATCCGATCCCCACGTGGTCGATGCCCGCCACCTTCACCATGTGATCGATGTGATCGATCAGGTCGCCTAGCGGAGGTCGCGGAATCTTCGCCGCGTACTCCCCGTCCATCGCTTCTTCCTGGCTGTAGGTCCACGTCTTTCCCTCAGCCTTGGCCTTCTCTTCAGCGGCCTTTTCTGCGGCGTGGCGCTCCGGCTTCTGCGCCTCCCATGCCAGGCGCCACTTCTCGGAGACGAATGCGGAGAAGAAGTTTGCCTGCACCACGCCGCCATTGTTGGCCAGCGCCCGCAGCATCTCGTCCGTCATGTTGCGCGGGGAGTTGGTCAACGCCCGCGCGGAGGAGTGTGACGCAATCACCGGCGCGCGTGACAGGATCAATGTGCGATAGAAGGTCTGGTCCGCTACGTGCGAGATGTCCACCATCATGCCCAGGCGAT
>DASQRJ010000020.1:0-2130 GCA_035642955.1 Acidobacteriaceae bacterium | reverse complement strand
AAGCGATGCAGCACGCGGTGCTGGCGGGGCGTGAGAGCTTTGTCGCGGGACGCATGCCGCGCAAGCTGTATGCGACAGCCAGCTCCCCGGTGGAGGGCGTCTCTCGCGTGTGAGCGTAGCCGTGCGGTCCGCGACAGCCGACGATGCGCCCGGGATTGCGCGGGTGCACGTGGACACCTGGAGATCTTCGTACCAGGGAATCATTCCGCAGGATTTCCTTGACGCTCTCGACGCAGCGAAGCGCGCAGCGATGTGGAAAGCGGAGATTGGCCGCAAGGATGCACACGTCCTGGTCGCAGAAGATACGGTTGCGGAAGATACGGTCGCGGTCTGCGGCTTCATCAGTGGCGGGATATTGCGCGACGGCGTCGATGTTGCCCGTCAGAACTATGACTCCGAGATCTACACGCTCTATGTGTCGCCCGCATTTCAGGGACACGGCGTCGGCAGGGAATTGATGCGGGCGCTGGCGGCACGTCTCGCAGAAGACGGGCTGACGCGTCCGGTGGTGTGGGCGCTGGAGAAGAATCCGTGGTGCGCGTTCTACGAACGCCTTGGCGGCAGGCGAGTGGCGCAAAAGACGATCGAGATCGGCGCCTTGCTTCGGCGGTAGGGGACGAGAATCGCAGAGCCCACTGCCATCTGACTGTGCTGGCGAGGTAGACTGCACGCATGCGCGTCTTTGGCATTGACTGCGGCACGGAATGCACCGGTTACGGCGTGGTGGAAGTGAACGAGACGTCTCGTGTGCCGCGCTTGCGTGCGATTGCCGCCGGCGGCATCGTGCTCTCAAAGAAAGAGACGCTGGCTGTGCGGCTGGCGCGCGTATATGCCGAGCTGACCGCGCTGATCGCCCTGCATGAGCCGGCGGTAGTGGCCATCGAAGATGTGTTCTTCTCCGCGAATGCGAAGTCGGCGCTGAAGCTGGGGCAGGTACGCGGCGTGGCGTTGCTGGCGGCGGCAAACCTGGGCTTGCCGATTGCGGAGTATGCGCCGCTGAGCGTGAAGTCGTCGGTGGTGGGCTACGGGCTGGCGAAAAAAGAGCAGGTGCAATTCATGGTGGCTCGGCTGCTGGAGTTGGAGCGCGAGCCGGAGCCCGCGGACGCGGCTGACGCGCTGGCAATTGCGATCTGTCACATCCATACCGCGCAGACGCTGGCAGCGCAGAGCGTTGTGCCAGCCATGAGGCCACGCCAGCTATGAGGCCACGATAGATGCGGAGTATGGGGTTGGTCGTCCTTGCCGGGCTAGCAGCAATACCGTACATGGCCGTGCAGGCACAGCCGCCGGCGACCGTGACCTTTCACTTCGAAGATGCGCGGATGCAGCCGGCGAAATACCTGCTCACTCTTCATGAAGATGGAACGGGCCATTTCCACGCAGAGGGCGGAACCGTCACTCCTGACGATATTGCGGCGCTGCCCAGTGAAGGGCAGGATCGTCCGATTCAAGTGACGGCGGCGACGACGGAGCGTGTCTTTGCGATCGCACGCGCAAAGAAGTTCTTCGACATCGCCTGCGAGGGCGGCGATGCCCATCTGGCCTTTACCGGCAAGAAGGAACTCGGCTACCAAGGCTCAGACGGTCACGGAGGCTGTACTTACAACTACAGCAAAGACCAGAAAATTCAGTGGCTTACCACGGAGATGCAAGGTATCGCTGCAACTCTGGAAGAAGGGCGTCGACTGCAGATCGAGCATGAACATGGCCGGCTGAGCCTGGATGCCGAGCTGGAGACGCTGGAGCAGATGACGCAGAACGGGCAGGCGCTGGAGTTGGGCAATATAGCGCCGGAGCTGCTCGCCATTGTGAAAGACGATGCCGTGCTGCAGCGGGCGCAGAAGCGGGCGCGGCATTTGCTGGCGATTGTCGATGCGGGCGGGATTGTGACGAAGTAACGAGCAGCGGGCAAACGCTGCGTTCTTTTTGCGCCTGAGCACGCGGGATGAAATAGGCGACCGCACATCCTGTTCAAAAATAATGCTTCGTTGCAGCACGAACGGGCGGGAAGTGTGTATCATCCGCAATAACACATCAATCTATAGTTTCCGCCCTAAGGGATGAAGTTGTGGGGAGCGGAAATTCGAGGGACGCGAGCACAGCCAAACGGCAATGCAGTTTTCCTTCCTA
>DASQRJ010000019.1:0-15494 GCA_035642955.1 Acidobacteriaceae bacterium | reverse complement strand
GCTTGCAGTCCAATACCTCGGACAACCTTGAGAGCTACCTGTTGCAGGGCGATAGTCTCGTCCCGCTGGGCAGCGACGGCAAGCCCATCCAGGCACCTTTCAACATGAATTTGAAAAAGCAGCCTTGAAGCGGCCGCGCTTTTGCTTTAGACGATCCTGCGTTTGGGCGCCTTCGGCTTGCGGAATGCGTAGACGATGGCAAGCAGCGGCGGCGCCAGCAGGACACCCCAGAACGGGATCACGATGCCGAGGATGATCGGCACCAAGATCGAGGCCCAGATGGGGACGCGCGTCGTCTTCTTCATCAACCACGGCTGCAACACAAGCTGATCGATCACCACGATGATGGCGTAGATCCCCAGCAGGAAGGCCAGCCGTTCCAGGTCCTTGCCGGTCACCAGAATGCAGAAGACGGGACCGATCAGCGCGATCACGCCGCCAATGTTGGGCACGAACGCCATGAGGCCGGCAACCAAAGCCCATGCCGGCGCGAGCGGCACGCGCAATATCTCGAGCCCGATCAGCCACAGCACGGCGACACACAACGCCTCGATCGAAACCGCACGCCACCAGTTCACCAGCGCGGTGCCCGCGGTGCGCAGGTGCTCGGTTGCCGTCGGACGCCCATTGATAATTGGAACAGGACGTTCGACAACGGACGGCTGCACCCTTGCGTATCCGAGCGGCGGCTCAGGGCGCTTCGGCGGCTCGATGACCGGCGGCTGCACCGGCTCATAAGGCACGGGCTGTATCGGCGTGTTTTGCGGCTCAGGATCGTCCATACACTCTTCGGCCTCGCGCCGGGCCACGTATCTCTTAGACTGCGAGAAACCGGATCACTGCAATGTTCTTTCTTCGCCACCCAACCATGCAACGGATAAATCGCTTCCGCGACGAGGCCAAGCTCGATAGCTTCTCCTATCCGCAGGTCGGCGCGACCGTCGAAGGCAGCCTCCCCGAGGGCTACAACGTGGATCACAACCGTATTCGGCTGGGCGAAGGTCTACCCCTGTTTGACCGTGCATTCGCCGCATTGCAGGCCTGGAAGATCTTCGAGCTGGGATGGGTGGAGCTCATCCATCCCGCCGAGCCGGTGGCTTCCGGCCAGACGGTTGTGGTGCTTGCGCACACGTTTGGCCTGTACTCGCTCAGCGCAAGCCGTGTGATCGCACTGATCGACAAGCAGGACGGCCAACTCTGGCGCCGCGGCTTCAGTTACGGCACACTGCTCCATCATGTGGAGTGCGGTGAGGAGAGATTCAGCGTGGAATACCATCGCGACGACGACTCCGTCTGGTATGACATCCTGGCGTTTTCCATTCCGCAACACCGGCTGGCTCGTCTTGGTTACCCGCTGTCACGTGCGGCTCAGCGGCGCTTTGCGGTGGATTCCAAGGCCGCCATGGTAACTGCGGTCTCCTGATCGTGTACTGGCTGCGGCGCACATTTTTGCTACCCTGAAAGCATGAAATTCGGCGTCCTCGTCTTCCCGGGCTCGAACTGCGACCACGACACCTCGAACGTCATCGAGCAGATTGCGCACCAGCCGGTCACCATGCTTTGGCATGAGTCGGAAGACCTGGAGGGATGCGACGCTATCCTGGTGCCCGGTGGTTTTGCCTATGGCGACTACCTGCGCACCGGGGCTATCGCGCACTTTGCGCCGGTGATGCAGTCGGTCAAACGCTTTGCCGCCTCCGGCGGACTGGTGCTGGGCATCTGCAACGGCTTCCAGATCCTCTGCGAGTCCGGCCTCCTGCCCGGCGCGCTCATGCGGAACGCTGGCCTGAAGTACATCTGCAAGCAGGTGCATCTGCGCACCGAAACCAGCGATTCGCCCTTTACCAACGCGCTCCAAAAGGGCCAGGTGCTCGAGATCCCCATCGGCCACATGGAAGGTAACTATTTCTGTGACGAATCGACCTTGACCGCGCTGCGGCGCGATGACCGCATCGCCTTCCGTTACGCGACCCCAGCCGGTGAGATCACCGCCGATGCCAATCCCAACGGCTCGCTGGACAACATTGCCGGGGTGCTCAACGAAGGCCGCAACGTGCTGGGCATGATGCCGCACCCCGACCGCTCGAGCGAGGCGCTGCTGGGATCGTCCGACGGCTTTGCCATCTTCCAATCCATGATGCATGCACTCGGCGGCGTAGCCGGTGGGAGCGCCGCATTGGCGGCCATATCCGGCGGGGTCACCCGATAAGCATGATCGACATCCATCATCATCTGCTCCCCGGGCTCGACGATGGAGCCCGGACCCTGGATATCTCGCTGGCCATGGTGGAGATTGCCATCGCCGACGGCATCACCCACATCGTCTGCACCCCGCACGCGAGTCATAGCTACTACTTCGACCCCGAAATCAATGCCACACTCTTCGCGGAACTACAGGACGCCGTGCACACACGCTTCGGCGACCAGATCGCGCTCGGGCTGGGTTGCGACTTCCACCTGATGTTCGACAACATCGAGGCGGCACAGCAGCACCCTACGCGCTATACCATCAACGGGCACAACTACCTGCTGGCCGAGTTTCCCGACTCCGCCATCTCGCCCAATACCGCGCAGACCTTCTACCAGCTCTCGCTCTCCGGCATGACACCGATCATCACCCATCCGGAGCGCAATCCCATCCTTGCCCGGCATCCGGAGCGCATGGCCGACTGGTTGAAGGCTGGAGCCCTTATTCAGGTCACGGCCAGTTCACTCACCGGCCGCTTCGGTCAGGCGGCAGAGCGCGCCGCCTTCTGGCTGCTGGACCACCAATGGGTCCACTTCCTCGCCACAGACGCACACAACACCGAGTCCCGGCCACCGCAACTGCGGCCTGCTTTCAACCTGGTAGCCGAGCAATACGATCTGGCGACGGCGGAGCGGCTCTGCATCGAGAATCCGCGTGCCGCCTTCTACGGCGAGGCGCTGGCTGCACAACCCGAGCCGGCGCAGCCACGCACGGTGGAATCACACCGCCGTCCGCCTGCCAAAACCAGCTTTTTCGGCCGCCTCTTCGGCCGCTGAAGCGACCCCCCCTTACCATGGTCACGGTTCCATCCGGGGGATCGCTGCCCTTTTCTGGGTATGGCGCTCGCTCTTGCCCACCGGTAGGCTTTCAGAAAGTAAGCGAATACAGCAGGCGGGCCTGACACTCCTTAGCGAGTTGAGGCAACGCGTCGTCTCGAATTCGCTGCAAATCAGGGCTCAATGGACCTGCATCTCTCGAGGTCCGGGATTGGTGTACTTTGACCGTTCTTTCGGCAGCAGGTGATCGGACGCGCATTGCTGTGTCTGGCGAGGCGAGTGCATGAACGACTTCCTTGCCACCGCCCTCGGGCTCGTCTTTACGCTGGTCGTTTGTCTCTTTGCGGTGCACGCGCTTCTGGGCCCATGGCTGCGTTTGCGGCGTGCGCCGGCCGCCGCGGCAGGCCACGCCGACGAGAAACACGCCTCGCACAGCTCCCCACCGCGCGACGCCGCACCCATCCGCACGTCCTGACCCGGAAGGCGACGTTCCGCTTCTCCACCGCGCACTGTGCGACGATGGGTCATCCCCATGGTCCAGTCGTCCCGGCATTTCCCATTTCCTGACGCTGCTTCCGCATCTGCAGCCATGGACCACGCGACAGCCGATCTGCCCCTCAACGCGTTGCTCGCCCGCACCTTCGGCTTTTCTGCCTTCCGCGCCAATCAGGAAGAGGTCTGCCGCGCGGCGATCGCGGGGCGCGATCTTCTGCTGGTCATGCCGACCGGCGCCGGCAAATCGCTCTGCTATCAGTTGCCCGCCGTCGCGCGCGGCGGCACCGCGCTGGTAGTCAGCCCGCTGATTGCGCTCATGGAGGATCAGGCAGCCAAGCTCGCGGCACGCGGGCTGCAGGTAGCCCGCATTCACTCCGGACTCGATCGCCAGATCGCGCGCCAGGCCTGTGTCGACTACCTCAACGGCAGCCTGCAGTTTCTCTTCATCGCGCCGGAGCGGCTCCGCGTCCCCGGCTTTGCCGAGATGCTGGGCAAGCGCAAGCCTTCGCTCATCGCCATCGACGAGGCCCATTGCATCTCGCAATGGGGACACGATTTTCGCCCCGACTACCGCATGCTCGGCCAGCATCTGCACCTGCTGCGCCCCGCGCCCGTCCTCGCTCTGACCGCAACCGCGACCCCGGTCGTGCAGAACGATATCCTCGCGCAATTGTCTTTGCACGACGCCGCGCGCTTCATCCACGGCTTTCGCCGCGACAATCTGGCTATCGAAGTCGTCGAAGTGCCGAAGCCGATGCGGACAGAACGTGCGCTCGATCTGCTGCGCAATCCGGAACGCCGCCCGGCGATCGTCTATGCCCCCACCCGCAAGGAAGCGGAAGAGACCGCCGCAACCATCGGCGCGCACTTCCCTGCTGCCGCCTATCACGCGGGCCTGACCGCGGAGCAGCGCGAGCGAGCGCAGCGCCACTTCCTTGCCGGCCAGCTTGAGGTCGTCGTCGCCACCATTGCCTTCGGCATGGGGATCGACAAGGCCGACGTTCGCACCGTCATCCACACTGCGCTTCCCGCAAGTCTCGAGGCCTACTACCAGGAGATCGGCCGCGCCGGACGCGATGGCGCCGCGAGCCGCACCATCCTGATGCACTCCTACGCCGACCGCCGCACCCATGAGTTCTTCATGGAACGGGACTATCCCGCTGTCGACGAGCTGGAGCGCATTCATCGCCGCCTCGGCTCCGAGCCCATCGCGCGCGAGCAGTTGCAGTCCGCGCTGCGCATGGATGCCGAGGTCTTCGAGAAGGCGCTCGAAAAACTCTACATCCACGGCGCAGTGAATGTGACGTATGACGACATGGTCAGCCTGGGTCCGGATGCCTCTGCCTGGCGCCGTACCTATCGTTCGCAGGCAGAGCATCGCCGCCAGCAGCTCGACCTTGTGGCCCGCTACGCGGAGGGTCACGCCTGCCGCATGGCCTCGCTGGTCGCGCACTTCGGCGACACCGCCGACAGCCGCCGCCTCTGCGGACACTGCGACTTCTGTTCGCCGGAACGCGCCATCGCGCAAAGCTTCCGCGGCTTGACCGCACAGGAAGAGCAGGCGGCGCGCGGCATCTTGAAGGCGCTGCGCAGCGGCCCCTCACCCTCGACCGGCCGCCTTTACAAGGAGCTCTATCCGCGCGAGGAACTTACCCGCAACGCCTTCGACGATGTGCTGGGCGCGCTCGCGGCCGCCGGCCTGCTGCGCATTGAAGAGGCCAGCTTCGAGAAGGACGGCAGGCCGGTGAACTATCGCAAGGCCGCGCTCACCCGCGAGGGCGAGGAGTTCATCGAAGGCTCGCCGCTCGATCTATCCCTGCGCGAGCGAGCCGCACGTGAAACACAAAAGCGCAGCAAGCCCACCAAGCTGCGCGAAAAACCGCCGGCTGCTCTGACACCGGAAAGCGCCGCGCTCGAAGAGCGGCTCAGGGAGTGGCGGCTGGCCATCGCAAAGAAGGAAGGCAAGCCCGCGTTCTTCGTCTTCGGCGACAGCGTTCTGCGCTCCATCGCGCATGCGCGGCCCAGAAATCTGACTGCGCTGGCCGCCATCCACGGAGTGGGCGCGGCCAAGCTGGAGCGCTTCGGCGCGGACGTCTGCCGTCTCTGCGCGGAAAGCTGATACGTCGCGTGCCCGCCCGGTTTACCATTCCCCGCATGATGCTACGCGCTCTGCTCACCTCCACCACGCTGCTTGCCGTTACCCTTCCCGCCATGGCACAGACCGCCTCTCAAACGACGTCACCGCATCAGTGGTCCATCGTCGTTCACGGCGGCGCCGGCGTCATCGAGCGCAAGAATATGCCGCCCGCGACGGAGGCCGCATACCGCGCCGCCATGAAGACCGCGATCGAGACCGGTGCGGCGGTGCTTGAGAAAGGTGGGAGCTCACTCGACGCAGTTGAGGCCACCATCGAGTATCTCGAAGACAATCCGCTCTTCAACGCGGGCAAGGGCGCGGTCTTCACCGCCGATGGCCGCAACGAGCTCGACTCCGCCATCATGGACGGGGCCACGCTCAAAGCCGGGGCGGTCGCACAGATCACCCGCACACGCCATCCCATCGCTGCGGCACGTGCGGTGATGGAGAAGTCGCCCGCCGTCTTCCTGGCCGGACCCGACGCAGACAAGTTTGCCGCGAGCACCGGGTTGCAGGAGGTCCCCAACAGCTACTTCTTCACCGAGCAGCGCTGGGAGGGCCTGGTGCGCGAGCTGAAGAAGGAAGGCAAGCCCATTCCGCCGCGTCCGCAGGGAGCGCCGCCCGCGCCGGCAAAGCCGCTCGCCATGCTGGAACCTCCTGACGCGCACAAATGGGGCACGGTGGGCGTGGTCGCGCTCGATGAAGCGGGCAATATCGCAGCCGGCACCTCCACGGGTGGCCTGCAGGCCAAACTGCCGGGGCGCATCGGCGACTCGCCCATCATCGGCGCGGGCACCTATGCGTCGAACCATTCCTGCGCTGTCTCCGGCACCGGCACCGGCGAATATTTCATCCGCCTCACCGTGGCGCGCGAGATCTGCGCGCTGGTCGAAGACAAGCACATGAAGCTGCAGGCCGCGGCTGATGAGGTGATCCACCAGCAGCTCGAAGGTCTGCACGGCGACGGCGGCGTCATCGCCATTGCGCCCGACGGCGAAGCCGCATGGAGCTTCAACACGCCCGGCATGTATCGCGCGCGCATGAGCCAGGGCAGCCAGCCCACCATCGCGATCTACAACGACGAGCCGTAGCGGGGACGGCAAGCCCTTATGGGCGGCGATACACCACGCCGTCCTTGATCACCAGCCGTACGTCCTTCAGCGCTTCGATCTTCTGCGTCGGATCGCCGCTCACCGCAATCACGTCCGCCAGCATGCCCGGATGCAATCCGCCGAGTTGCTTGCTCATCCCGACCACCGCCGCATCGGTTGCGGTTGCGGCCGTCAGCGCCTCCACCGGTGTCATGCCGTCGCGCACCATCCATGCCACCTCGCGCCAGTTTTCGCCGTGCTTGAAGACGCCCACATCGCTGCCGCAACCGATCGTGACCCCGGCCTTGCGCGCCAGTTCGAAGGCGCGCGCTGCATCCTGCATCTCCTCGGTCGGCGCGCTCGTGCCCGGCACGTAATGCTCGAAGTAGATTCCGTATGCCTCGCTGGCGGTCAGCGTCGGCATAAACGCAATGTGTTTCTCCGCCATCAGGCGAAAGGTCGCTGCCGTACCGTTGAAGCCGTGCTCGATCGTATCGACGCCAGCCAGCGCCGCGCGCCGCATGCCCTCATCCGTGGTTGCATGTACGGCGACCGGCCGCCCGCTGTCGTGCGCCGCTGCCACCATCGCGTTCATCTCTTCCTGCGAGAAGGTCTGGCGCGCCTCCCCGTGAGGGCCGGTGCGATAGTCAGCGTAAATCTTGATCCAGTCCGCGCCCCGCGCCGCCTGTTCGCGCACCGCAGCAACACACTCCGCCGCGCCGGTGCACTCCTGCGCGCCCTGCGGCAACGAGATGTCTGGACGATAGTTGCGCACCGCTGGCCCATAGGCGCCGGTGGCTACAATGGCGCGCGTCGCCACCCAGAGACGCGGCCCCGAAATCACGCCTTCGTGGATCGCGCGCTTTACGTCGACATCGCCGAAGCCTGCGCCTTCCGTTCCCAGATCGCGCAGCGTCGTGAATCCCGCCATCAGCGTGGCCTGTGCGTGCTTCGTCGCCAGGATGGTCCGGTACTGCGGCGGCTCCGTCAGCACCTGCAGGTCCCACAGCTTTTCGTTGTAGGGGTGCAGGAAGAGATGCGAGTGCAGGTCCATCAGTCCGGGCAGCACGGTCATGCCGGGCAGGGCAATGCGTTCGGCATCGGGCGGCACGGTGACGCTGGCCTGCGAGCCCACGGCCTTGATCTGATCTCCTTCGATCAGAACCACCCAGCCGGTATGCAGCGGCTCGCCCGCCGTCCACACCTGTGCCGGTTCCAGCAGGAGCGGATGCCCCGCTGAGCTTTGTGCAACAGCCGTCCACGTCGCAATGGCGCACACCATCAGCAGAAAGCAGAAGCGTTTCATGCAGGCGAGTGTACTGGAACTTGCCGTTCGGGCGAATGCGCCTGCTGGTTTGCTGCTCTAGCTGTAGCGCATCCAGCGCAGCATCTCCGGCAGCGTGGCGCGTTTGCCGTACATCAGGATGCCGACACGATAGATGCGCGACGCTACCCAGATCGCGCCCCAGATGGACAGCAGCATCAGGACCATGGAGAGCGCAATCTGCCAGGCCGGCGGCATCTGCGACGACATGCGCAGGAACATCACAATGGGCGTGCATGGCGGAAACAGCGACAACAGCACGACGGGCAACGCCGTCGGATTGCTGGTGATGTAGGTGATGAGCACCATCCCCACCGTCAACGGCGCGACGATCACCATGCTGAACTGCTGGATCTCCTGTTCGCTGCTGACGCTCGCCCCCACCGCGGCTGCAATCGCGCTGTAGAAGAAAAATCCCAGCAGGAAGTAGGCGGCCAGAAAAAATAGTTGCTGCGCGTGGATTCCATAGGCGCTGAGCCCGTCCGGCCCGACCGCCGTGCTCGCGGATCTAGCCACGACCGCCGATATCAGCACCAGCCAGATGGCCATCTGGGTCAGTCCGGCGGCGCCCACCCCCAGCAGCTTGCCCGCCATCAGCGACTGAGGCCGCACCGTGGAGAGCAGCACCTCGAAGATGCGCGAGGTCTTCTCCTCCACCACGGAGCGCGCCACGTTCATGCCGTAAAACACCACCGTGAAGTAGATGAGAAACATCATCGCGTAGGCGCCGAAGAAACTCTTCAGCGAATTCGAAGGCACCAGCCGGCCTTCGCGGATCTGCATCGTCTGGATATCGGTGTGGCGCGCCATCGCCGTAATTTCGGCGTCGGTCTCGCCGTGCTCCAGCAGTTGCTTGCGCTCCAACCCGTGGTCCACGGCACTCTCCATCCCGCCGAGCGAAAACAGGTCGCCCGAAGAGCGGGAGATGAAGGTCACCTCCGGTGCAGTCGAGCCTGACTTCTGCTCCAGCCAAAGATAGCCGTCCAGTGTCCTGTCCTCGACACGCCGATTGAGGTCCGCGCGCTGCGCCTCCGAGGCTGGCGCCACCACCTCCGGCGGCTTCGCGGATGCGGAGTTCGCCTGTTCCTTCTGCACTTCCGCCGCAACCGCGCGCGCCAGCACTGCATCGTTCGATGCAATCGCGATCTTCTTGACGCCGGAGCTGAGCTTGCCCGCGAAGACGCTGCCGCCGATCAGCAGGCCGACCATGAGCGGAAACAGGATCGTCATCATCAGGAACGCGCGGCTGCGCACACGCTCCAGGTACTCCCGCCGGGCAATCAGCCAAACCTCATGCATCGACCTTGCCTCCTACGGTGCGAATGAAGATCTCCTCCAGCGACGGCTCCACCAGTTCGAACTTGAATATCTGCGCATGTCGCGCCGCCGCATGCAGCAGCGCCTGCCCGTCGGCGCCATCGCGCAGTTTGAACTCGGCGCGCCCCGCAGATTCGCGCAATTCGGTGATCGATGGATCGGTGAGGAACGACGCGTCGCCCGCATACTCCACCACCACGCGATTGCGCGCATAGCGTGATTTCACCGCGCGCATCGTGCCTTCCAGCACCGCCGTGCCCTGGTCTATCAGGCAGATGGCATCGCACAGCTTCTCTACCTGATCCATGCGATGGGTCGAGAACAGGATGGTCCGGCCTTTGCTCTTCAACTCCCGGAGCGTCTGCTCCAGCAGCGAAACATTCACCGGGTCAAGGCCGGAGGATGGCTCGTCCATGATGATCAGCTCCGGATCGTGCAGCAGCGTCGCGATGAACTGGATCTTCTGCTGCATGCCCTTGGAGAGCTCCTGAGTCTTCTTCTCCATCGATTCGGCGATCTCCATCCGCTCGCACCACTGGCGTGCGCGGCTCTTCGCGGCCGCCGCATCCAGCCCGTGCAGTTGCCCCATGAAGATAAGCTGCTCGATCACCTTCATTCGCTTATAGAGGCCGCGCTCCTCCGGCAGGTAGCCAACGCGCCGCAGATGATCGCGGCGAAATGGTTCATCGAAGAGCCGCACCGTTCCGGAATCCGGCAGCGTCATCCCAACCATCATGCGGATGGTCGAAGTCTTGCCCGCGCCGTTCGGCCCCAGCAGCCCGAACATGGTGCCCGGCTCGATGCGCAGGCTCAGCTCCTGCACCGCTACTTTGCTGCTGTAGGACTTAGAAATGCGATCGAGATCGACCACCGGCATGCGCTATGGACCCTTCAGGGGACGGCTTCCCAGTCTAGCAAAGCCGCTCGTCACACCCGTCAAAACCACGAAAGCGCCCCCTGAGGAGCGCCTTCATGACACAGTTGTAGTTGCACATGCAGTTTCACGAATTGTTGGAGTCGTCGAAGGATCCGTCGTCGAACGATCCTCCGTCATCGAGCGAGGCATCGTCGTACGATCCGCTGTCGCTGTCATCGATATTCGGTAGGTCGGTGTCGGCCTCGAGTTGCGTGTCGCCGCTGTCGTCCACATTCACATCGCCGGCCAGATCCTGCTGCGTGTTCAGGCCGCTGTCGCCTTCGTGCGCGAACTGCTGAATTTCAGCGCTCTTGTCGCCCTGCCCCGGCGCCGGCGAATCGTAGTAGTTGTTGATGACCGTCTCTTCCGGCCTGCCGCCAAAATCGCCCAAACCCGAGCCCAGTCCGGAACCCAGACCTCCGCCAGAGCCGCCAAAGCCCGCCGCGTGGCCGAAGCCGTGCATCAGCGACTCAATGCCCTGAAACGCCAGAGCACCCGCGGCAACGCCGGCTGCGGTCGTCGCCGCGGAGCGCAGAAAGCTCGATCCGCCGCTCGGAGGCGCATAGCCCTGCGGCGCGCCATACCCAGGAGGCGGATATCCCGCGGGCTGCCCATATTGCTGCGGCTCTGCATATTGCGGAACCGGTGCATATCCCTGCTGCGGTTGCGCGTACGCAGCACCCTGCGGGGCGTGCGGTTCCTCCTTGTGACCGAAAAGGCCGCCCAGAAAGCTCGTGGGCTTCGACGCCTGCGGAAGCGCGGGGTGTTGCGCCATCTGCTGCTGCAGGTTTTGAATCTGCGCCTTGGCCTGCTCCAGCGCATAGTTCTGCACCAGGACCGTCTGCGCCAGGACGTAGCCGGCATTCGGGTTGCGCGCAGACCACTCTTCGATGCGCTGTGCCGCTTCGGGGTCTATCTCATCCAGACGCGTGTTGTCGACACGCGCCATCAGATCGTCCAGCATCTTCTCTTCTTGCGGGGTCATCGTCTCTCCATCCGTCGCCATGCAATCGGCCGCACGGCTTCCCTTCCACGGCTTTCCTTCTTAGATGTGAGAACGCACTCGCCGTAAGCGAAGTTCCGTTCAGCGCAGTACTTTGATAGCTAAACGGCCTGCAGGACGCGTACCTCTTCCTTGCGCACTGTCAGCTTTTCCACCAGCCCGGTCTTCACCTCAAAGCCGCGGCCGGCCTCGGTCGGCACCGTGATCTCGCCCTTGCTGGAAACCTCCACTGCAGGCTCGATGATGTCCTCCGCCCAATACCGTTTCGAGGCGGATACATCGCCCGGGAGTGTGAAGCCGGGAAGAGTCGAAAGCGCGATGTTGTGCGCGCGCCCGATGCCGGTCTCGAGCATGCCCCCGCACCACATCGGAACGCCACGCTCCATCGCCGCATTGTGCACCGCGATGGCCTCCGAGAAGCCGCCTACGCGGCCGTTCTTGACGTTGATGATGCGGCAGGACTCCATGTCGATAGCGGCCAGCGCATCGCGCCGGTTGCGAATGGACTCGTCCAGGCAGATCGCTGTCTCCAGCCGCTTCTGCAGCATGGAGTGGTAGTAGAAGTCATCCGCCCAGAGCGGCTGCTCAATCATCAGCAGGTCGAACTGGTCGAAGCTGACCAGGTGATCGAAATCGCGCATGCGGTAGGCGGAGTTCGCGTCCACGCTCAGCCTGATCTTCGGCCAGCGTTTGCGCACCGCTTCCAGCATCTCGATATCCCAGCCCGGCTGGCACTTCAGCTTGATGCGCTGGTAGCCCGCGTTCACCTCGCGCTCCACCTTGCGCAGTTGCTGCTCCATGGTGGGCTGCATGCCGATCGAGACACCGCATGCAATCCGCTTCCGGGTGCCGCCCAGCAGTTCGTACAGCGGCGCTTTCTCGATTTGCGCTTCCAGATCCCATATGGCGTTCTCCAGCGCAGCCTTCGCCATCGGATTGCCACGAACCTTCTTGAAGATCTTCGGACAGTCGCCGCCGTGTTCGACCGGAGCCGCCGCCAGCATGGGAGCCAGCTCCTGCAGCAACACTACCCACGCCGTATCGATCGACTCGGATGAGAAGTAGGGATGCTCCCCTGCCACGCACTCGCCCCAGCCCACCAGTCCCTCGGCGTGGATCTCTGCCAGCAGCACGCGGCGATCCGTGGTCTCGCCAAAGCTGGTCACAAACGACTCCACCAGTGGCATCCGGATCTCGCGCAGCACGATCGCGTCAATTCTCATAGACTCTTTCCTGCTTCAGTCGCTCTCTGCATGTGTGTCTCGTTAGGATACTGCGGGTCCGCTTCCTGGGTCACCGGACCAGCGGCTCAATTCAAACCACCCGTTGCCCTCTTGGTCCCGTAAAAAGCCCGTTACGGCAAGGCCGCGCGCAAATGCATCGGCAAACTGCGCGTGATTCGCTTTCTGCAGCGCCATCGCCTGCACGGCGCCCTCCGCGGATTCCTTCCACTCCATCACCTGGTGCGGCAATTCGATGCGCATCTCCACTTCCCCATGCGACGGACGCCGCCCGGCAACCGCCTCGGCCACCCGCTCCGTGTCCAGCCACCATTCGGCGTGCAGCCGGTCCGTGGGACGGCCACCCTGAATCCGAGCCGAGGATACACCATAAAAATTCGCGGTATAGCTGTGGGTAATTGCGCCCAGCTTCTCGATGTTGAAGAAGGCGTTCTTGATCTCCAGCGGATCGAAGGTCCATTCCATCAACCGGATGCCCCGTTTCAGGGCATCTTCGCGCTGCGCCAGCTTCAGCCGCCGCCCCACTCCGGCATTGCGGAACTCCTTGCGCACCGCCAGCATATGCGAGTGCAGATAAGGCGCGCCATTTCGGATTCCCGGAATCGACATGGCGAAGCCGGCAAGCGTCCCGTCCGCGGCAAACGCGCCCATCACCTGTCCGCCGATACGTTGCGCTACGGTGAACATCCGCCGCGGAATCACATCCATCTCGTCATAGCCCCAGGTGGCGATCTGCAGAGCAACGCACGCCTCCAACTCGTCCAGTCCATGACAAGAGCGCACATCGAACTCCGTATCCAGTCGCGTCGCTGGACGAGTCGTCGCCGGCTGCTTCGTCACGGGATGCTTGGCGTCTTCGAGAATCATTTCGCCCCAACCGTCTCCTGCTGCTTCGCCTGGGTCCACAAGGCCTCAAGCTCGACGGGGGTGCTCTCGCCCAGTGGACGCTCCGTCGCCTGCTCCATCGCGGCAAAGCGCCGGCGAAACTTGGCATTCGAGCGCCGCAACGCCAGCTCCGGATCGACCTTCAAATGCCGCGCCAGATTGACCACCGTGAACAGCAGGTCGCCGACCTCGCCCTCGACGGCCTCTGCCGCCGCTCCGGCCTGGGTTTCCCCTTTCCGGACCTCAGCTTCAATCTCGGCGCACTCCTCTTGCACCTTTTCCAGCAGCCCGGCGCGATCCGGCCAGTCGAAGCCCACCTTGGCCGCCTTTCCGCCCAACTTTGCCGCTTCCAGCAGCGCCGGAAAGCTGCGGGGAACCTCGTCCAGCAGCGACGCGGACGCGTCCTCCTTCGACTTTTCCGCCTTCTTGATCGCCTCCCAGTTCGCCAGGACACCGGCTGCTTCGGTGGCCGTTGCCGGATCCACCTGGGCACGATTGCCCGCGGCCACGCTCGCCTCTTCGCCAAAAACATGCGGATGCCGCCGGATCAGCTTGCGATTCAGGTGCCCGAGCACATCGACGATGGAAAAGTAGCCGGCCTCCTCGCCCATCTGGGCATAGAACAGCACCTGCAGCAGCAGATCCCCCAGTTCCTCGGCCAGCTCCGGCCAGTGCTCCCGCTCGATGGCGTCCAGCACCTCGTAGGTCTCTTCCAGGGTGTATTTGCGGATGGTGGCAAAGCTTTGCTCGCGGTCCCACGGGCAACCGCCGGGGCCGCGCAGCCGTGCCATGATCGCCACGCTCTCCTGAAACAGTGCACCAGCCTCGGGTGGCTGGCTGCCGTTCTGCTGGCTCATGCCTCCACTGTAACCGAGGATCCCCATCCGAGGTTCGTTCCCAAAACGCTCGCCCGGCTCCGCGCGGCCGGGGCAGCTATACTGCGCAGCAAGCCGTCTTTCCCAACCCCCGAGGAGCTTTTGACCGCGATGCTGGCCCTGGAGATCGTCTTCGCGTTGCTCTTCGGGCTCGCCCTCGGCAGCTTTCTCAACGTCTGCATCAGCCGCCTGCCCCGTCACGATTCCGTCGTCCGGCCGCCCTCGCACTGCCCGCACTGCAAAGCGCGCATCGCCGCCTACGACAATATCCCGCTGGTCAGCTTTCTTCTGCTGCGCGGCCGGTGCCGCAACTGCCAGAAGCGCATTGCCTGGCGCTACCCGCTGGTGGAGGCGGCCGTCGCCGGGCTCATCGTCGTCAACGTTTTCTTCAACGGCATTCAGTTCTGGAGCATTGCCTCGTCCGTTTTCTGCGCGCTTCTGCTGGCGCTTGCCGTCTGTGACGCCGAGACCATGCAGCTGCCGGACGCGCTGACCCTGCCGCTGCTCGGCCTGGGCGTGCTCTATCGCGCCGGCGACGGGCTTTTTGGAGAGATGGATCGCGGCGCCGCCTTTGCGTGGCGCGCGGCGCTCGCGCTGGGACTGCGCGGCGCGATCTCAGCGGCGGCGACGGCGCTGGCCCTGCTGCTGCTGCGCTGGCTCTACGCGCTCGTACGCCGCCGGCAGGGACTCGGTCTCGGCGACGTAAAGCTCGCGGCAGCCATCGCGGCATGGCTGGGCGCACGTCAGATGTGCGTCGTCTTCTTCCTTGCCGTGGTCACCGGCGCGCTCACCGCGTTGCTCGTCTTAGCCCTGCGTGGCCACAAACGAGCCAAATCAGAGGGGCCGCTGGCTGTGCCCTTTGGCACCTTCCTCGCCCTGGCTGGCATCTACTGCGCCTTTCTGGGTGAGACCACCTTGAGGTGGTACCTTAACTTTTTCCACTAAGCCATTCATTACTAAGCTATCGACTCACACAGACAGCTCAGGAGATTGTTGCTCCGCTCAATAAAAAGGTCTGAAGCATCGCGCTCCAGACCGCTGTTCTTCCACTCACTCTGCCCGCATTACACCCGTGCCATCTCCGACTTGTGCAGCACTTCGACCGACAGGGTTTCACGCAATTCGTGAACCTGAATGCGATGGTGGCGCAGGTGCAGGACGTGATAACGGCGCCACTGATCGATAC
>DASQRJ010000018.1:0-3756 GCA_035642955.1 Acidobacteriaceae bacterium | reverse complement strand
GTCGCAAGGCCTAGTCGCTGATGCAGGTACTCTCCACCGTTCACGAGATGCGCGCGGCCTGCCGCGCCGTCCGCAAGAGCGGCCGGTCGCTGGGTCTGGTGCCTACGATGGGTGCCTTGCATGCCGGCCACATCGCGTTGGTGCGCGCCGCTCGGGCACAGTGCGACTTCGTTGCCGCATCCATCTTCGTGAATCCGACCCAATTCGGCCCCAATGAGGATTTCGCGAAGTATCCACGCACCTTTGAACAGGACTGTGCCCTGTTGACGAGCGAAGGGGTGGCGCTGGTCTTTGCTCCGCAGCCGGAGGAGATGTATCTGGCTGGCAGCAGTACTTTCGTTGAGGTCGCAGGCGTTGGCGACCGGCTCGATGGCCGATCGCGGCCGGGACATTTTCGCGGCGTGGCGACCGTGGTGGCGAAGCTGTTTCACATCGTGGGGCCAGACAAAGCCTTCTTTGGTCAGAAGGATGCGGCGCAGGTCGCGGTGCTGCGCTGCATGGTGCGCGACCTGAACTTCGACCTCGATCTGGTCGTCTGCCCGACCGTGCGTGAGCCGGATGGCCTTGCGCTATCGTCGCGCAATCGCTATCTCTCGCCGGAGGAGCGCAGGCGCGCGCTGGTTCTATCCAACGCGCTGAACGCGATGAAAGCCACCTATCGTGCCGGCCAGAAGGATGTGGCCCGGTTGCTGGAAACCGGCCGCAGCGTGCTGGCAACGCAGCCGGAGGTGCGCCTCGACTATCTGGAGATCGTCCATGCGGACACATTAGTCCCGCTGACGGAAGCTGCCCCGGGGGCGCTGGTGGCGGTGGCCGCGTATGTGGGCGCAACGCGTTTGATCGACAACACGCTCCTGTAGCAGCGGCTCCCTCAGCGTCCGTTCGCGCGGGCAGGTCCGGAGGCGCATGGATGTCCGGAGATCAGAAATCGCAGCGGGCGGTCCGCGGCCTTGCTGATGCCGATGCGCGGCGTCGCCAGAATGCTTTTTGTCTTGTAGCCGTCGTCGCGAAGCTGCAAGTCGGAATCCGGGCTCAGCAGGTCCACTCCGTTGTGCGTGGCGCGGGTGATGCCGAAGGCCTGGCAGAGCCGTCCCGGCCCGGAGGTGAGCAGGCGTGGTGCGGCATGGACGCCGAGCCCGTGCCACGCCGCCATCTGCGCCAGACCCTGCAGCGGTTCAAGCGCCCGGAACAGCACGCCGCCGGCCTGGCCGGTGGGCTCGCACGAGACATTCAGGCAGCTGTGCATGCCGTAGATGAAATACACATAGGCGTGGCCGGGCGGCCCAAAGAGTACGGCGTTCCTGGCCGTGCGCCCGGCCGCCGAGTGTGCGGCGGCATCGTCGTCGCCGAAGTAGGCTTCCACTTCCACAATGCGCCCGACCAGCAGAGCATCGCCGGTCCGGCGGGCCAGCAGCTTGCCCAGAAGTGCCCGCGCGACGGTGTCCGGCGGCCGCTCGAAAAGAGCGCGCGGCAGCCGTGCGCCCGGCATTCCCGCGGGTCGTGAGGTTCTGCCGGGAGTCACTTTTTGACCGCGGCCAATACCTCCTCAGCATGGCCTTCGGGCTTTACTTTCGCGAAGATACGGGTCAGCGTGCGGTCCGGGCCAATGAGGAAGGTGGTGCGCTCGATGCCGCGCACCTTCTTGCCATACATATTTTTGTCCTTCATCACGCCAAACTGATTGCAGACTTTTTCGTCTACATCTGCAAGGAGCGTGTACGGCAGGTCGTACTTCTCTTTGAACTTCTTCTGGGCTTTCGGCGTGTCGCGAGAGATGCCCAGGACCACCACGCCGGCTTTTTCCAGCTTCTTGAAGGTGTCGCGAAATCCGCACGCTTCGATGGTGCAGCCGGGCGTATCGGCGCGGGGATAAAAGAAGAGCACAACCGGTTTGCCGCTATAGTCGCTCAGGTGCACAGTTTCGTCATTTTCGTTCTGTAAGGTGAAGTCCTCGATCGTATCGCCGGCCTGCATAGTGCTTCCTCCGCTTATCTTTGTTTCAGGACCGCTACCATGGTAGCTGCAGGATGGTGACCGCGGGGTATGCTCCATGAAACGTAGCTGGACAGGCGGTTGGCTTTTGAGTGCGGGAACGGCTGCCATCGCCTTCGGGTGCGTCGCCATCGTGTGGGCGCAATATCCCGGGCATATCGACACGCAAAAGAAGCCCAGCACGACGTCAACGCTGCGTTCCGTCGCGGTGCTGGAGTGGACCGGCGACCGCAACCATCCCAACGCAACCCGGCTGGTGCCTGTTTCGCTCTTCGATGGGCAGAATCTGCAGGATGGCGCTCTCTACCTGGCGCGGCCGGTGCCGTTGGCCCTGGATAGCGGGACAGAGTACGAGGTGGAGGGGTCGGGTCTGCCGCGGGGTTGGTTTGATATCGACGGCGCGCGCGAGATCGGTGACGACTGGTTCGGATTCGGCAACTGGAAGCCGTACGTACCTCCACCGCCGAAGAAATTGCACCCGTCGCGCAATCCACCCACCGTGGTGAGGGATAAGTCCGAGGACAGCGACAAGCCGCATTTTGTGCGGCGCGACCAGAGCTCCGGTTCAGGCAGTAGCAGCGGCACAGGAAACGCAGGCTCTACCTCTTCCGACAAAACCTCGGGCAACGCTCAGGCTTCGTCAGCACCTGTCGATCCGGACCGCCCCAAGCTGAGGCGCAGGTCCGAAGAGAGCGCATCCTCTCGGCCACCGGACGGGGCTGCACCCGAATCTCCGAGCAATGTGCCCGATGCGGATCGTCCGCGGCTCTCGCATGGCATACCCGCGGATCTGAAGAACGAGCCGAAACCATTGGAAGTGACACCGGTGGCGCTGGGGCAAACCGTCGCGGTCTCGGACGCGGAAAACGTGGGAACGCAATCGTTCGCGTATGACTGGGGCAGCCCGGCGGATGCGGCGAATGCGCAGAAGGAGCTGGAAGCGCAGGCGGTGCAGTTATTGGCCGCGTCTGCACCGGCAACGCCTTCCCCGACCGTCGCGAACAAGACCGCCGCGAAAAAGAAAACAGCGGCGGCACAGAGCGGAACGGCGCACAGAACTGCGCAACGGAGGAAGGCGAAGCCAGTGGAGCCGGCTTCACCGCTGCAGGATGTGCACTTCAATGCCTTCGCGCTTACCTACGGCAGCGGTGCGACTCTGGTGCTGACGGCGCATGAAGTGGCGGGCACACGCTCGATCGCGGTGATTGCACTGCAGGATATCTACGGCAAGATCCAGGTGCTGTGGCACTCCATCACGGATGACACGCATCTGGACGTGACGCCACGCATGACCCTCATCGACGCGGTGGATCCGCGTGGCGATGGCCGCGGCAATCTGCTCTTCGAGCAGCGCAATGACACGGATCGGCGATTCGTGCTCTATGTGGTGGGGGCAGTGAACGCGCAACAGGTCTTCGCCACCAATCCGCTGCCGTTGCATCCGGCGGCCCCACAAAGCAATTAGAGCAAAGCACAGATGGTGCAAGGTGGGGCGTTCGGATCCGATCTCGCCACATTCCGTTATTTGTGCTTTTGCGTTAGAGAAGCTTACGGGTGCGGCAGCTGCGTGGTGTCCCAGCCTCCGCCCAGTGCCTTGACCAACTGCACGCTCGCCGCGAACTGGCGTACGGTAATGTCCGCTGCCGTACGCTGGTTGGTCAACTCCGTGGTCTGCGCCGTGATCACCTGGAGATAGATGGCGAGCCCAGCCTTGTATTGGTTAGTGGAGATATGAAGAAAGCGCGCTGCATCGGCGACTGTTTG
>DASQRJ010000017.1:0-3138 GCA_035642955.1 Acidobacteriaceae bacterium | reverse complement strand
CTTCTGAAAACGGCTCAAGGCGCCGTCGTAGTCGAGCGTGTAAAAGCGCGCGTAGGCCGCTCGTATTTCCGGCTGGAGATTCAGCGGGTTGGTGTGGGTCACCCGTTCGTGGGCGGTGTGAATCACGCGTTCCTGGGCGTGCATGGCGATAGGCGAGACCAGGGCAAAGACCACGCTCAGCAGGAAAAGTGCCCACTGCAGTCGAGCGAATCTGCGCTGGGTCTCGTTCCTCATCCTCGCGTGCTCTCCCTCGGTGTGCTCTCAGGCGTGCTCTCATCAGACCTGTCCCGGGCAGCTGCAGCCTTCACTCACGATGAAAGTCCCGGCTTTATTCTCTGCGCCAAAGCTACGCGACCGGGTGTGGCTGCGCGAATGACGGATTAGGCACCTCATACCCACAGACGAAAAATATCGGCTACCGGACGCTGCACATTTTATTTATGCTTACAGCCAATTTCGCCATCTTCATCAATCAATCACGTCTTAAAGTGCTTTTGCTATATGTGTAAGACGGGCCAGCGACAGCTCTGGTGACTTCTGGAAAGAGAGGCCACGCCGAGAGTCGCTCCGCAGCGCACACACATTGCAATGCCGCTTTTAACCCGCACTCCAACCCCCAGGAGCACGGAATGACCAGGCAAGAGGTTGTTCGTCACATTGTCCTTCAGGCGCGATCCAACGGATTCGACTTCCGCACATGGTATCGGGCCTACGCTGCACCGGAATGGCTCGGATTCGATGAGGCGGTGGACCATCTCTGCCAGGGCCGCAACTGCTACGCGCTGCTTTTCTCGCACGAGTTCGCACAGACCTTTTGGAAGGCTGGCCTGCAAATGATCTTAATGGTGCCGGCCGTCAGCTACCCACAACGCAGAAAGGACGGCCAGATCGTGACCGTGCACCGGCGCGCCTTTGCCCGGCGCATGCTCAAGGCCGACTCGTGGCTCTTTCACCTGTGCGAGATGGTAGAAGCGCCTCACCCCCTGAAATACATTCGCCGCTTCATTGTGCTGCAGGAGGACATTCTCGCCGCGCGGCAACCACGGGCCGATGCAGTCGTGGGACCACTGATGGAACAGGATGCGCCTGGCGACAACGCCCATTCCGAAGCGCTCGCGTGTCCGCCGGGACGGCCCAACTAGAGCAGATCCCCTCAGAGGCGGGGCAAAGCACCCTATTGAGTAAAGGCCGGCTCGAAGCGGAAGAGGTGATGGAGCGGGCCTCGGCCGTGTCCCAGGGGATAGGCGGCGCGCAACGCACCGGTGACGTAGCGTTTCGCCCCTTCCACCGCCTGGACCCCGCTCCGTCCCCGCACCAGTTGCGCGAGCAGCGCGCTCGAGAAGGCGCATCCGGTCCCGTGCGTGGCCCGCGTCTCAATGCGCTCGCCGGGCAGCCACGTACCCTTGCCCTCCAGCAGCAGGTATTCGTCCGGCCGGTCGAGGTGGCCGCCGGTCACGACGATCGCGAGGCCGGGATTCCCGATCTGCGCCGCGTGTTTCGCCAGCTTTTCAGCAGCGGACGGCACCTGCTCTTTTCTTCGCACCTCCACACCGGTCAGCAGGGCTAGTTCGTCCAGGTTCGGCGTCACCCAGCCCACCACGCCAAGCAGACGCTCCCGCAACAGTGCCGCGCCCTCGGCGTCCAGCAACGCCGTGCCCGAGCTCGATTGCAACACCGGATCGAGCACCGCCCGCTCCCGCAGCTCGGGCCGGAGCCGCAGAAAGTGCTCCGCTTCGGCCACCAGCCCTGCGCCGGCCAGCATGCCCAGCTTCACCCCGGCCAATGGCAGATCCGCGGCCAGGCACTCCAGGGTTTCACGGAAGATGGAGGGCCGCACCGGCTCCATCCTTCCGACGCCCTGAGTGGACTGAACGGTCAAGGCGGTGATCGCAGCCACCCCGTAGATTCCGTGCGCGGCAAAGCTCTTGAGATCGGCGGTGACACCAGCGCCGGAAGAGGGATCGAACCCCGCGACCGTCAGACAGACCGGAGGCGCCAGGGCCGCGTCCATCAAGGTACGATCCGCTGCGTTTGCCGGCCTCTCCATAGGCCTATTGTGCGCCTTGTCAGGATTTCAGCGATGGTCGCGAGGTGGGTTTCGAGGCTCTTCAACACTGCCTCAAAATCCGTCTGCGCAAATCGTCTATACGGTTGCTTTATATATGCGAATTACATGACGGAAGTAACATAATTCCCATCCCATTGCAACCATTTTAAGGCAAATAAATAGCCTAAATTGTTTGCTTTGGAGGTGCGGCTCTTCGTAAAATGTGGAAAGCCGATTATGAATACAGCCATCACCAATACGAATCGCTCTCTACGATTTCCTATCGTTGCGGCGGCACTTATGGCGACGGCGTTCTGTTTGACGAGCGCTCGCACGAAGTCTTCGGTCCATGCTGAACAGGCTGTCCCCAATGCCGTCAAAGCGAAGACCGTCCATCATCAGCACTGGTTCCAATTCGGCCGCGCGTCCTGGTATGGACACGCGCTGCAGGGCCTGCCCACCGCAACCGGCGAAGCTTACGACATGAACGCGATGACCTGCGCCCACCGCACCCTGCCGCTGGGCTCGCTGGTGCGGGTCACCAACCTGCGCAACCACCGTTCGCTGGTGGTTCGCGTGAACGATCGCGGTCCTATGGTGGATACACAGACACGGGTCGTCGATCTGTCCTACGCGGCAGCAAAGCGCCTTGGCTTCAGCCATCGCGGCACGGTACGGGTACGGCTCGACCTGGTCGACGCCCGGCCCTCGCCCACCGAAGTCGCCATGCTGACCAGGCCGGGGATGTAAGCCCGCGGACGGGCGCTTTTCCTGCTCGTCATCACCTAGGCACCCCGACAATTCCCATTTTTGAACAGCACCTGCGCCGGTAAGATAACGGCATGGTAACCAGCCTGTCGCTCAGTTCTCCGCCGACCTCCCCCGCGCAACCTGTTCCCGCGCAAACGGCTGCGGCGACAGCCCAAAAGCCCGCAACGGCAGCGGCCGCTGCGGCCGCCCAAGAGCGGCTGATCGTTGCCCTCGATTTTCCCGATTCGGAAACTGCACTGGCCTGTGCCGACAAGCTTACCGGCTCCATCTCCTGGTTCAAGGTTGGTCTGGAACTCTATCTCGCAAGCGGCGAAAGCGTG
>DASQRJ010000016.1:0-8338 GCA_035642955.1 Acidobacteriaceae bacterium | reverse complement strand
GGTTACGAGAGTATGCAACTAACGCGCCAGAGAGATAGAGATTGGGTACTGAATCTGTGTCGTAACTGGTTCCGGTTACAAAACAGTTATGCCGTGGCAGGGGGCTGCGCACGGATCACGGAGGCAGTGACGCCAGCCGACTCCAGCCGGTAGCCCACGATCTCGGCGGGAACCACCACCGCCCTCCCGGGCATGAGGTCCACCGGCTCGCAGCCCTCGGCATGGAGAACCGCGGCGCCTTCCACCGCCATCAGGGCCTGCGGGACGGCGGCCTCCGATTTCGATGGAAATGGTGACTTGCTGTCGAGATCGATACGGTCCACCGAGAAATACTTCTGCTCAATGAGCCGAGTGCGTGCTCCTTCAGCTTTCGGGGGAACCTTACCGGCGGCAGTGCGCAGCCGGGTTGCGGCGAGGCCGCGGTCGATATGCAGCTCGCGCGGGCGGCCGTAGTCGTACAGGCGATAGGTGATGTCGGAGGTCTGTTGCGTCTCCAGCAGAACCACGCCGGGGCCAATGGCGTGGACCGTCCCTGCATCCACAAAGACCATGTCGCCTTTGACCACAGGCACCTGCTCCAGCATCTCCTCGAGGGTGTGATCGCCGATGGCCTTCCGCATGCTTTCAACGGTGCTGCCCGGCTTAAGCCCCAGTGCGACCGCCGCACCCGGCTGGGCTTCGAGCACATACCAGCACTCTGTCTTGCCGCGCGGCTGGCCAATCTGTTGGGCGAGGATATCGTCCGGATGCACCTGGACCGAGAGCTTGTCGTGGGGAAAGAGGATCTTCACCAGCAGCGGATAGTCCCCTACCTCATTACGATGGGGACCGAGCAGCGCATCCGGATACGCCGCCGCGAGTTCGCTGAGCGTCCTGCCCTGCTGGTCACCGGTTTCAATGAGGCATTGTGGGCCGGTAAGCCACGCCTCCCCGATCGGCTCCCTGGGACGAAAGTCGTACCAGGGCGACAAGTCCCGCGTACCCCAGGGGCGTGGGCTGAAGAAAGGCGCGATGCGGAAAGGGGCGAGCGACGGAGCTGGCATGACCTTCACAGGATCGCTTGAGCGAAGCGTATGCGGCAAGCGGGACGCCGCTCAAGCGATCCCTCCGGCTAAGTGTTCAGCCATTCCAGGCGGCGCGGCCGAAACCCGAGCGTCTCACGTGCCTTCTTGTTCGAGGCCCCGCGCAGTTTCGTCTGGTAGTAGATGGCGCCCTCGCCAGCGACGGCGAGAGCCTGCTCCTCGGTGATATGCGGCGGAGCCGGAGCACCGACAAACCGGGCAAAGGCCGGCACCCACACGCTCACCGGCGATGGGTCGTTGTCGACGATGTTGTAGATTCCCGCGGGAGCGGTGAGGGCCGCGACCGTGGCGAGCGCCGCATCGTCAATGTGAATCCAAGACCAGACACCCTCTCCCTTGCCGATGATGGGAGTCTCCTGCTTCCGTACCTGGTCCGCAGCGGCCTCGTTCGGGTGGTACCAGGTGTTGGCACCATAGAAGAAGCCGTAGCGCAGTGCGACGCCCTCGATCGCCGGGGCGCTGAAGAGCCGTGCTTCGAGTTCGGCATAGGTTCTCGCACTGAGGGCAACGCCGGCACTGGCATCCACCGCGAGGGATTCGCTCTCATCCGCCAGGCCATTGCCCGGCTTAAGGAAGAAGCCGCTTGCCTGCTGGATATAGCGGCGGACGCCTGCGGCCTGTGCCGCTCGCAAGAGATTGCCACCACCTTCCATCCGTAGTTTGCGGTCACCCGGCAACGCCGCAGCGAGTTCCGAAGGATGTTTCGGGAGTGCAGTCAGTTCATCGATGACAATCTCTGCGGAGGACCGCCGCAACGCCTCTTCGAGCGCAGCTTCGTCGAAGGCGCTGACATGCGCGACCGCCGCGCCTGCCTTCCTGAGCCTCTCCGCTCCGGCCTCCGAGCGGGTCATGCCGGTGACCGCATGCCCTTGGCGAATGAGCTCCGCGACCAGCGGCTGGCCGATGGCCCCGCTGGCGCCTGCGATGAATATCTTCATATTTGTCCTTTCGATGTCGCTCAGAGATCCACTCCCTCATCACTCAGTTCACAGATGCATTCGCTGCACGCGAGTTTCCGAAGCTGGCGGATACTTAGTTTCGCGCCGCTGCAGGCATCCCTCGCGGCGCTCCGGTATCGAATGAGATGGAGGAGACGCAATGAAGAAACGGAAGCTCGGGAGGTGGGGGCTGGAGGTCAGCGAACTGGGGCTGGGCTGCATGGGGATGTCGGAGTTCTACGGACCATGCAACCAACGCGCATCGGAAGCGACGATCGACCGCGCACTCGATCTCGGCGTGACCTTCTTCGACACCTCGGACATCTATGGGCCGTTCACAAACGAAGAGCTGGTGGGCCGCGCGCTGCTGCCACACCGCCGGAAGGTGCAGATCGCGACCAAGTTTGGCATCGTGCGGAAGAAAGAGGATCCAAAGTTTCGCGCCGTGGACGGAAGCCCTGCATATGTGCGCAGTGCATGCGAGGCGAGCCTGCGCCGGCTGGGCGTGGAGACGATCGATCTCTATTACCAGCATCGGGTGGATCCGAAGACGCCCATCGAAGAAACGGTGGGGGCAATGGCGCGACTCGTCGAAGAGGGCAAAGTGCGCTACCTGGGACTATCGGAGGCTGGCCCGGAGACGATCCGCCGCGCCTATGCCACGCACCCCATCTCTGCCCTGCAAACCGAATATTCCCTTTGGTCGCGCGAGCCGGAAGAGGAGATTCTGCCCGTGGTTCGCGAGCTGGGTATCGGCTTCGTTGCGTACTCGCCGCTGGGCCGCGGCTTCCTTACGGGACAGATCCAGCGATTTGAGGATCTCGCGCCCGATGACTTTCGCCGCAATTCACCACGCTTCCAGGGTGAGAACTTCGATCGCAATCTGGCGCTGGTAAAGAAAGTGGAAGAGATGGCCGCCCACAAGCGCGTGAAGGCGTCACAGCTCGCACTGGCGTGGGTGCTGGCGCAGGGAGACGATATCGTGCCGATCCCGGGGACAAAGCGGGTGAAATACCTCGAAGAAAATGTCCACGCCGTCGAGGTAAAGCTGAGCAAGGACGATCTGGCGGCGCTGGATGCGCTGGCCCCGCGCGGAGTGGCTGCCGGAGAGCGCTACGACGAGCGAGGCATGGCCGCGGTGGGCAGATAAGCGAACCGGCGGCCAAGTTCAGATCGAGAAGCGCGGATCGCCTTCGACGATCTCTTGTTCGAGCCGTGGGGCCGTCGCCTCTTCCCCGAGATGGAATCGCGTTTGTGCCGGAGTTGTCGCGTTTTTCCAATCACCGCCGCTCGCAGATCGGTACTCTGGCTTCGTTCGATTTCCAAGCCGGTGCCGGAGGATAAGAATGATGCGGACGATTCTCGCGGTGGCGTTGCTGGCAGCGAGTCCACTGAGCGGATGGACAGCGCAGGCACAAAGTGGAACGGCAAATCTTGACAGGAAAGCAGGAGCGACGATGCATGCCACAGGAACATTTGTAGTGAAAATAAGCCCAGCCGAGGCGCCCGCGCTGGCGAAGGAGGCTGGGGTTGGATGCATGACCATCGATAAGACCTTCTCCGGGGCGCTTGAAGGGACGAGCAAGGGCGAGATGCTGACCGGCGGGGCGGAATCGACGGGGGCGATGGCCTATGTCGCTCTGGAGCAGGTGACGGGAAAGCTGAACGGCCGGAGTGGCAGCTTCCTGCTGATGCACAATGCGGCGATGCTGAAGAGCGATCCCGGCAGCGGTGTTATGCAGATAACGGTGGTGCCGCATTCCGGCACCGGGGAGTTGGCCGGCTTATCCGGGAAAATGACCATCACAATCGAGGGTGCCAAGCATAGCTTCGACCTTGAATATCAATTGCCGTAGTGGCGGCCGAGGAACCGAGATATCTAATTCTTTAGCCGTTTCGTCACATTAAGGCGATGAAAATGCGAAGGTGTTGAGTTAGTGGATACGTCCATTTGGTGACCTCATCTATACTTGCCCTCCGGAGTGTGCGTTTATGGCATCGACCGTTTGGAAGGGATATATCTCCTTCGGCCTGGTTTCCGTTCCTGTTCGTCTCTTTGCGGCTGCCCGCGAAGAGCACGTGAGCTTTAACCAGATTCACAGCGAATGCGGCGGCCGCATCAAGCAGCAGATCTTCTGTCCACAGTGCGACCGCGTCGTGGAACGGAATGAGTTGCAGAAGGGCTATGAAGTAGAGAAGGGCGTCTACGTCACAGTCAACTCCGATGAATTGAAAACTCTGGAAGCCGAGTCTTCCGATGTGATGGAGATCCAGCAGTTTGTTTCTCTGGATGAAGTCGACCCTATCTACTTTCAGACTTCCTACTACTCTGCTGCAGAGGATTCCGGCAAGCGCGCATACAACCTGCTGTTCCGCGGCATGACGCGCGAGAAGCTGGCCGCCATTGCGCGCGTCACCCTCAGCGGGCGCGAGCAGGTGGTGCTGATCCGGCCTTTCGACCAGGGCCTGCTGCTGCACACGCTGTACTATCCGGCCGAGGTGCGAGAGGTTGGCGAGTATGGGCACGACACGGCCTCGGAGGTTCCAGAGCAGGAGATCGCTCTCGCAGAGAAGTTCATGGAGTCGCTGCGTTCGCCGTTTGAGCCGGAGCAGTTTCAGGACAACTATAAGGAGAAGGTGCTCGCGCTGATCGAAACCAAACGCGCCGGCGCGACACCGCAGCCTGGGACAGAGAAACGCCGGCTGGCTCCTGTCATCGATCTGATGACCGCCCTGAAGCAGAGTCTTGCCGAAAAGGAACGCACTCGTCCCGCACTTGTGCCGGCAAAGGCCACCTCCGCAACGAAGAAGGCTTCGCAACGGGTAGGCAAAGAAGCAGCTGCGGCGAAGCCGCGCAAGGAGAAGGCTGTCTAAACACACGCCGGTTCGTATCCGGTCACGAAGATCTGTCGTCACTGCACTGACGGGCGAGGCACTTACAGTTGCATCCGCAGGCGCGCTTTCGTTAGGACCCTGGCTATCAGCAAGATCGCGATGGTAAAGCAGACAGCGCGGATGATGCCCGGCCAGCCGGCATTCCAGTGCCCAAGCAACGACTCAAAACCCAACAGCCCGGCGAGATAGTAGTAGACGTCGGGGATGAGATAGGTCAGCAGCGTGTTGGAACCGGCAGGACGCACCAGCCATGTCCACCCGACGCGCTTGCGCACATCGCAGATCCAATAGAGCGCCGCGAACAGGACGCAACTGGCTGCGATGGTCCACAAAGCCCATGTGGGTGTCGCGCGAATCTTCGAGATGCCCAGAGGCGCAAGCAGCCAGCCCGCGATAAAGCACACAGCCGCCATCAGGAGGGCCAACTGGATCTTCTGCCAGGGTGTCTTCCAGCGATGCTCACCCAGAAAGATGAACGACGTCACCACGCCTGCCATGACAAGGCTGGGCATTGCGCCATTGCCGAAGGGCCAGATGTACATGGAGACGCGCTCGAACGGCAGCCACTTGGCGACACATGCTGCGTTGAAGGCGACCAGCAGAACAAACCAGACGATGGGCGCCAGCCGCCAGCGCCGGGTGGGAATGTAGAGCAGGCAGACGGCGAAGTAAGTCAGTCCGATGAGACCGAGTATCTCCGGATACGAAAACCTGATCCATGCCTCGCCGTGCGGAGTGGAGCGGCGAAAGATGGCGAACATGGCGATGATGAGCGCGGCGCCGCTGCTTCGCAAGAGCAAAACGGTTCTGCTGCTGAGGCCGCTGTAGACATTCCACAAAAGAATGCCGCCCGCGAGTCCGAGGAGCGCCCACGCATTCGGGCTGATGTGCATTCGCGCCGGATCGCCGCGTTCGGCGTTCGCCAGAATCAGGCCGAGCACGAGCAACGCGAGAGAACGCAACACCACGTGCAACCAGAGCGATGCGACCGAGGCATTGCGCTTCAGGCGCTGCCTGACCGCAATGGGGAGCGCCATGCCGACGATGAAGAGGAACGCCGGAAAGACCATGTCGACGTAGCTCATGGCGTCCACCTTCTCCGGCATGTGGTAGGTCCACTTCGACAGCCCGTGAACGCTGTCCAGATCGTTGACGAAGATCATGACGGCCATGGTGATGCCGCGAAAAATGTCGATAGAGAGGACGCGCGTCGAGGTGCTCTGACCGGCGATTCCAACCGAGGGCGCGGAAACGGTCGCGTTCATTGGCCACTCCCGGCATCGGCGCCCTTACCGTAGAAAGCGGTGTTGATGGTATTCAGGAGCGCGCCTGTCGGGTCACCGGTGTACTCCCAAAACATCACGCCGCCGAGACCTTTACGGCGTATGTAGGCGCACTTCAACGCGAGCGACTCGGTGTCCTCGTAGGAGACGAACTCGCGCTTCTGCTCGCTATAAAGGTAGGGGACCGATGCCGCGGTATCCCAGTAGCGAGTGAATCCCTGGTTCAACATGTTCGTCACAATGTTTCCATAGTTGGTGAATGCCTTGGGCACCGGGCCTCCCGGTTGAAAAAGCCCATGGTTCGTGGGCGGAACATCGCCCCAGACGTGTCCATAGAAGGGTACGCCGAGCACGATCTTCCGCGGCGGAACGCCCGCGCGCTCGAAGTCCTGAACCGACTGGTCGGCGGAAGCCCGCTTCGGATCCGCGGGATCGGTGTAAAGCGGCGCGTGATTTCCTGAGATCTTGTCGCTGTCCGGTTCGTAGTAGTCGTAGGCCATCAGGTTTACCGTATCGACGTAACGCTCGACCCGGCCAAGGTCGGTGTGCGCGATGAAGTCGCTGGAGGAACCCGCGGCGACGGAAAGCAGCAGTGGCCGCGCCAGCCGGATCTGCTCCTGGTTGAATCGCGCCCGTAGCTCTTCCAGCAGCAGCGTGTAGTTACGCTTGTCCTCCGGGCGAAAGCGATTGCCCGCGCCGGTCAGTCCCGGATACTCCCAGTCGATATCGAGACCATCCAGGTGGTATCGATCCACGAACTCGACGACGCTGTCGATGAATCGCCTTCGACTCGCTTTGGTGAGCGCCATGTCGGAGAAGTTTCCCGACCATGTCCAGCCGCCTACCGAGACCAGCACCTGGAGCGACGGATTCTGCCGCTTCAGGCCGACAAGGGTGGCAAAATTCGCCGCATCCACGGGACTGCCGGTCACGATGCGGCCGTCCTGGATATTGGCGAAGGCGTAATTGATCCGGGTGAGTTTCTCAGCCGCTACATCGCTAGCCTGGAGGGCGCGATCGCGCGGAAAGATGTACGCGATGATCTGCGGCAAGTGCGGGTGGCGAACAAGGCCCTTTGTTCCAGAAGCGGTGGCAGAGATGGAGAACAAAAGAAAAACCACCAGCGCCGATCCCGAAATCCGTTGACAGGTACGCACTGCGTCCTCCACTGACTGCTCACTCGCGAACCAGCATTGCACATTTTGGCCCGATACAGCCGAGAATCTGCACATAAGTCTGCGGTATAGTCGCTGGCAGCAATTGGGAGGCGCTGCATCCGACTTTTTCGACACTGTCTTGCCCTGAGCGCGTGTGTGCTGACGGCGACGCTGGCATCCGCCCAGGCGCCTGCTCCGATGCGTGTCCTGGTCGATCAGGTCGGCTATGAGACGACTGCGCCCAAGGTGGCGCTGATCTCAGACACAGACGGAAGCGCACCGGCACAATTCACGCTGATCGACGATGCCACCGGCAAAGTCGTATTCAGCGGTGTCTCGACAGCGGCCGGAGAGGTGAATCACTGGGGCGGCCAGGTCTACTGGAAGGCGGACTTCTCCTCATTTCACACGCCAGGGCACTACATACTGCGTGCCGCCTCCGGCAACGCCGCTGCGAGTTCCTGCAGCTTCCAGATCGAAAACGACCTGCTGGAGCGAATCACGCTCTCGAACGTCCTCTTCTACTTCAAGGGCCAGCGAGCCAGCGGCGACATGGACCGCGCCGACCGGCATCTTCTGTTGCCCGACGGCAAAGGCACCGTCGACGTGCATGGCGGCTGGTATGACGCCACCGGCGACTATGGCATTCATCTCTCCCATCAGAACCTGACCTCCTACTTCAACCCGCAGCAGGTGCCGCTTGTCGCCTGGTCGCTGCTGGCAAGCTACGACACACTGAAGGCACGGAAGAACGACAACTTCACCGAGTACGAACGCCGCCTTCTGGATGAAGGCCTTTTCGGCGCGGATTTTCTGGTGCGGCTGAAACGGCCGGGCGGTTCTTTCTTCCAGAGCATCGATGCCCCGGGACCAGCGAAGCTGGCCCAGGATCGCAAGATCGGGAATCCGAACTGGCGGACACAGATCAAGACCAGCGCCTCCGAGTCCATGCAGAGCGCTGCCCCTGTTGCTTCCGGACCGCT
>DASQRJ010000015.1:0-4371 GCA_035642955.1 Acidobacteriaceae bacterium | reverse complement strand
ATCTGCCCCAGCAGGTAGCAGGAGGAGTCCGTGAGGGCGGCGCCAAATCCCAGCACTTCCTGGTAGCCCTGGTCCGGGTCGAGTTGGATAGCCGCAGCGCCGGCGGCGCCGGTGCGCCATACCGGGGCTTCCACCTGTTCGCAGCGAGACGTCTCTGAGGTACGCCAGGCCTGGATAGCCTTCCCGGAAGGCGTGTCGGGCATCCGCCCCCATGGAACGTAGGAGCCGAAAGATCTGGCAGAAGGGGCAGCCATCGCTGCTAATTTCAGGAAGGTGCGCCGGCTGGTCATATCCATGTACTTATCGATCCCTCCCGTGAATGACTGTTGACTGGCATGAAGACAAAGGATTGTCTTAGCATACGCAGCAAAGATTTCCCTTGACAATCATCTTCTTGAATTGTTTTCCATCTGCAACGATCGACGGAGTCCATCCTCGCCCGGCAATCGGGAATGGCCAGTCCGCTCAGATCGCTAGCGTCACGGTTGGCGGACGAGCGATGCAGCTTTGCGCGCGTATCTCCTTCTAATCTCAACCTGCTTCAGCAAGAAGAGAACGGCGATTGCCGTTCTCTTCTTTTTTCGCGCCCGGATGCCGCCCTGGAATATCGCCCTCGATATCGCCCCGGACATCACCTGGGACATCGCCACTTTATGATGAGTAAGCCATGACCTACCGCCTCGCCCTCTGTGCCCTGCTGCTCCTGCCTGTGGCCACAATCTCATCCCCGGGCCAAACCGCCGCGCTGAAGAAGCAGCAGGCGAGCCAGCACATTCGCGCGGCGCAACAATATCTGCAGCAACAGCGGCCCGACCTGGCCATCCCCGAGTTGCAGAAGGCAGTCTCTCTGGAGCCACAAGACGTGGACGTACGAGGGAATCTCGGTGTGCTGCTGTACTTTCGCGGAGACTATGCGGGCGCGATTCCTGAGCTGCGCGCGGCCGTGAAACTGAAACCCGAACTATGGAAGCTTCAAGGACTGCTGGGACTCGCAGAGGAGCGCACGGGAGCTGACCAGGCAAGTCGCGCTGACCTGGAAGCCGCCTTTCCCCATTTGACGGAGCAAAAATTCAAAACCGAGGTGGGCAACGCGCTGATAACTAGTTACAACACCACGGGCGAGACAGAGAAGGCTGCGGCCATCGTGTCACAACTGCTGGCAGACCAGCCCACCAACACTTCGTTGCTCTATGCCTCCTATCGGCTTTACTCGGATCTTGCGGACAAGGCGTTAGTGACAATGGCGCTTACCGATCCCGATGGGGCTCTGATGCACGAGATGATGGCGCGCGAGTTGGCGCGGCATGGCGACGAGGCACAGGCTATCGTGAACTATCGTGAAGCACTCAAGCTCAATCCCCACCTTCCGGCCGCGCACTTCGAGCTTGGCGAACTCCTCTACAACTCTTCCGATCAGCACTTGCAAGAGCAGGCAGAGGCGGAATTTCAGTTGGCGCTGGCTGATAATCCTACGGACGAGAAGACCCATCTCGTCCTGGGTGATGCGGCGGCAAAACGCGGAGATACGAAGACTGCATTCAGCGAATACTCGCGCGCGGTGGAGCTGCAGCCAAACGATGCGGATGCGCTGGTTGAGCTGGGAAAAGTTCTCATGACCATGAACCAGAACGACAAAGCGCAAGCAACCTTCGAGCAAGCCGTCAAGGCCGATCCGTCCAACACGGTGGCGCGTTATCGCTTGAGTATGCTCTACCGTCGCCAGGGCAAGACAGCGGAGGCCGATCAGCAGATGGCCGAGTACAAGACGTACAAGGAGATGAGCAGCAAGCTCGAAAAGATCTTCCACGACATGCGGGTGGGTTCGCTTCAAAAGAATGCAGATGATGCGGATGCGCAGCGCTGATCGCCGGCGTCGCTTGGGCGGCGGCCTCTCCGGTCGGGTGCTTTCCCTGCTCATCTGTCTGTGGATACCGGCCCTGGCTTTCGCCCAATCGGCCGTGGGCCCGAAAGAAACTGCTTCCACCAAGGCTGTCACTCCAACGCAGCTGCTGGATATCACGGCGAGCACCGGTATTCACTTCAACCATATGTCGACGCCGGAGGCGCGCTACATTGTCGAATCGATGAGCGGCGGCGTTGCGCTGATCGACTACGACCAGGACGGCTATCCAGATATCTATTTCACCAACGCTGCGAGCGTGGAGATGGGATTGGCTGGCAAGAAGGCGAAGGGCGCGCTCTATCACAACAATCACGATGGCACCTTCACAGACGTTACTGATAAGGCCGGCGTCGGATATCCGTGCTGGGCGATGGGCGCCACGGTCGGCGACTACAACAATGATGGGCGACCGGATCTGCTGGTGACGTGTTTCGGAGGAGTGGTTCTCTATCGTAATAATGGAGACGGCACGTTCACGGATGTCACCAAACAAACCGGCCTGAGCGGAGACAACGGGTGGGCGACTGGCGCCTCCTTTGGCGATTACGACGGCGATGGATGGCCGGATCTGTTTGTCGCACACTACGTCGATTTTCATCTGAACGATCTGCCGACGTTCGGATCGAAGAAGACCTGTCAGTATCACGACGTGCCGGTGCAATGTGGCCCGCGCGGTTTGAAAGGCACGAGTGACAACCTGTATCGCAACCGCGGCGACGGCACCTTCGAGGATGTCTCCAAACAGGCGGGCGTGGACGATCCGCACGGCTTCTTTGGATTGACCGCGGTATGGGCGCATTTGAACGGCGATGGGCCGCCCAATCTATTTGTGGCGAACGATGGCGAGCCTAACTTTCTCTACGTGAACGATGGGCACGGACACTTCTCCGATGTCGCCTACCCTTCCGGCGTCGCGGTCAACCAGGACGGCACAGAGCAGGCGAATATGGGCGTGGCGCTCGGCGACTACATGCACACCAGCCGTCTCTCCATTGCGATCTCGCACTTCAGCGAGGAGTACGCGACGTTGTATCGCAACGACGGCGGCATGAACTTCACGGATGTGTCGTATCCATCCGGCGTCGCCCGTGGCACTACCCCTTATGTCGGTTGGGGCGATGCCTTCGTCGACCTCAATAACAGTGGCTGGCTCGACTTCATGCTTGTGAACGGGCACGTCTACCCGCAGGTGGGCGCATCGGGAATCGGCACCGTCTATCGAGAGCCCAAGCTGGTATACCTCAATCAACACGATGGGACGTTTCGCGACGTCAGCAAGCTCAGTGGTCCGGCAGTGCAGATTCCGCAGGTGAGTCGAGGACTCGCGGTCGGCGATCTGTTCAACGACGGACGCCTGGAGATCGTCATCGAAAACCTCGAAGGCGGCCCGATGATTCTGCGCGCAGATGCGGATGCGCAAAACCACTGGATCAGTTTTGAGCTGCATGGGGCGAAGGGAAACCTGCTGGCGCTGAACGCTCGAGTCAAGGTGACTGCGGCAGACCTGGTTCAGGAGGACGAAGTGCGCAGCGGTGGCAGCTATTTATCCCAGAATGACCTGCGGCTGCATTTTGGCCTGGGCAGCCATTCACGCGCAGACAAGGTAGAAGTAACCTGGCCCTCTGGCACGAAGGAAGTGCTCACCAATCTGGCCGTCGATCGCTTCTACGTTGTGCAGGAAGGCAAGGGCGTCGTATCGACGCATCCGGCAGCTGCGTCTCCCACGCTTGCACATTGACCATCTGCAACCCCTCTCGCCCGCAATCAGGTAAGCGACTCCAGATAGTTTCCCCAGCCCACAACCGCCGTCGAGCCGATGAGGAGACACAGGCCCAGAGCCATGAGCAGCCTCGTCCTGCGACCGGTCTCACGCCACTCATGCAGAAATAGCCCCCATAATGTCGCGAAGATGATGATGCTCGCCATGTGCAGGGTCCAGCTTGAAAAGTCGTACTTGCCCATCTTGGTCTGTCCCATGGAGTAAAAGAAAAACTGGAAATACCAGAGAATCCCCGCGAGCGAAGCCAACGCATAGTTGCTCGCGAGTATGGCGGCGGTAAGGCGCGCGCGTGGGTCACGGGTCGGTTCCTCCGGGGATGCTCCCTCCGGATTGATTCCTGGCGCTCCCAGAAACTGCGCGGCGGAGCGATTGCGCACGATGAGAATGACGGACCAGAGAAAGTTCGTGACGAAGCCACCGATCAACACCACGATCAAGACGGGAAGGTTCTGCCAGAGCTCCGAGCGGCCGTGCGTCAGAAGCTGCTGCCGCGCAATCTGCGCGATGCCCTTGCCGGCGCTCAGGCCATAAGCAAAGCAGGAACTCATGATGCCTGCGAAGATGGCCACCGCAAGCCCCTTGCCGAAGGAGTAGTCGCGCTCGCCGATGGCCGCTCTTTCCTCAGCCGATACCTCCTTCTCTTTCGAGTAGCCCGCGAGCCCGTTCACCGCGATGGCAATGACGCAGA
>DASQRJ010000014.1:0-2312 GCA_035642955.1 Acidobacteriaceae bacterium | reverse complement strand
CACTGCGCCGTTTAGGGCTGGAACATGTTGCTGCCTTCGACCAGGACAACTATGGCGCACCGGGCATCCTCGGCAAAGTGCAATTCCGCCTCCAGATGGGACCGGAAGTCTCGCGCTTCAACCGCGACCTGCTCACCGTTGCACAGCAGGAGCGAGTGCAGATCGCGATCTTTGACAAGGCACTCCAGTTGCGACCCGAAACGCTTCGCCGACTGCGTCAAAGCGGGATCTTCTGCATCGACTTTGTGATCGACGATCCTCTTGGCCCGCGCAACGATCCCGGATGGCGTCTCTACCGCCGCACGGTTCCCGGTTTTGACCTGACCGGTGTGCAGAGGGATGTCAACCTGGAGGAGTATCGCAAGGCCGGCGCGCGGGAGGTCGTCCGTATCCAGACCAGCTTCGAGCCTACCGTTCACTTCGCTGCGCCGGAACTATTGGACGATGCCGGACGCAATCGCAGCGTCTCGTTCATCGGCACGCCGTATGATGACCGCGGAGACTTCCTCACCCGTCTGTGGCGCGCGGGTGTTCCCGTCGATGTCTCGGGTTCGCGTCCACACTGGCAGGCCGCTCTGCCGGGAGATGCCTTCGCCGCCATCTTCCGCGTGGGTGAGCTCAAGGGCGATGCCTACCGCGAGGCTATCTGGCGCTCGCGCATCAATCTTGCCTTCGTCACCCACAGCAATCGCGACGAGGTGGCGCACAAGTCATTTGAAATCGCAGCCTGTGGGGGTTTCCTGGTGGCCGAACGCACGCCGGAGCACATGGCCTGCTTCCGTGAGGACGAAGAGGCCGTCTTCTTTTCTGATTTCGATGAGTGCCGCGCCAAGATCGAGCGCTACCTGAACGACGAGCCGGCCCGTGCAGCGATTGCCGCGGCCGGGCAGCGCCGTGCCTGGACCTCCGGCTATGACAACGACAGTGTCTTGCGCCGCTTGCTGGGCCGGGCGGCGGAGCTGCTGGCCGCGCGCGGCGACCCAACTTAGGCTGCGGTTTTGAGCTTCGCCTTGCGCCCCAACATATAGAGCATGAGCGCAAGGCCGAAGACCGATGCCATGCCTGCAAGCCCGAGCACGCGCAGCACAGAGACGGTGTAGCGGCCCTCGCCCGGCGAATAGTTACAGCAATAGAGCAGGATCAGGTCGGTCGGCGAGCCTATCCGATGGTCGCTCGCCTCCAGCAGCGCCAACCGCAGATCGCGCGGCTGATATTCGACCCCGGTCAGGTACTTCGAAAGCTTGCCCTCCGGCGTGGCCACCATGATCACGCTCGAGTGTGCGAACTGCGTCATCTTGCCGTCCGGCCCCGGCACGCGCACGTAGTGGAAGCCGATGGAACTCGCCAGAGCGGTGATCTCCGGCTGCGCGCCGGTCAGGAAGTGCACGCTCTCCGCGGGCACATCTCCGCCCAGCTGCGAGACGAACTTTTGCTGTGCTGCCGCAGCGTCCTCGGGTGTATCGGTGGGGTCAATGCTGGCCACGATCACGTCGTAGTCGTGCAATGGCGCATAGCCGGTCTGCGCCAGGGAGTTGGCCAGCCCGTGCAGCACCTGTGGACACAGCATGCCGCACTTGTAGTACACCATCGCCAGCGCCACTGGCTTCTGTGCGAAGTACTTGCCGAGCGGGGCATCGGCGCCCGTGCTGTCCCGGAAGTGCAGGTTGAGCGGGATCTGCGTGCCCAACCGCTGATCGAGCCCCGCATTCTTCAGGTATGCGGGCGTGGACTGTGCCGACGCGCCGAGAGGCTTATCGGCGGAGTACTGTGCGAGTGCGGGAAGAGCAAGGGAGATGGCGACCAGGCAAAGACAGAGACGACGCAAGACAAACCCTCTGCCACTAGCCTACGCCTGTTGCGGGGCCTGCTCCACCCGCTACTCCGTGCGCAGCGCCTTCACCGGATTGATCGAAGCCGCCCGCTGCGCCGGGATGATGCTCGCAAAGAAGGCGCAGAGACTGAGCGCGAGGATCGATCCCCCAAGCACCAGCGGATCCCATCCCTTTACCTGGTACAACTGCGCCGAGATCAGGCGCGCGCACCCGATCGAAATCGGAATGCCGATCAGCAATCCGATGAGGATCTGCGTGAACGCTCCGCGCAGCACCAGCCGTATCACATCCAGACGATTCGCTCCCAGCGCCATGCGCACGCCGATCTCGCTGGTGCGCCGCTCTACCGTGTAGGCGGTAACGCCGTAGAGGCCGACCGCGGCGAGGATCAGGGCGAGGATCCCGAACAGTCCAGTCATCCGCGCCACGGCTCGCTGCTGATCGAAGTTCGAATCCACCTGCTCCTGCAGGCTCTGCATG
>DASQRJ010000013.1:0-6095 GCA_035642955.1 Acidobacteriaceae bacterium | reverse complement strand
ATGATTGGGACATCGCTCCATGACGATGGCGCGGTTTCCATCACCAATGTGCCCAGCTATCGCTATCGCAGCGGAGTTGCAGTCGACGTCCCGCAATGGGGCCGGATGCATGGAGATATTGCCTGGGGAGGAAACTGGTTCTTCCTCGTCGCCGATCACAAGCTCGAATTGCAACTTCACAACCGCAATGCGCTGATGGCGGCAACGACCGCGGTGCGGCATGCGCTGGACCTTGGCGGCATCCGTGGTCGCGACGGCGCGCTGATCGATCACATCGAGTTCACCGGCCCCCCCGAAGACCCGGCAAACTCGGGCCGCAACTTTGTCCTCTGCCCCGGCGCGGCCTTCGATCGTTCCCCGTGCGGGACGGGAACCAGCGCGAAGATGGCTTGCCTGTATGCCGATGGCAAGCTCGCAGCGGGCGCGACGTGGCGTCAGGAAGGCATCCTGGGCACGGTCTTCGAAGGCTCCGTGACCGTCGCCGGCGATACACTGACTCCAACCGCCGTCACTCCGACGATTAAGGGCTCCGCCTACATCACTGCAGAGAGTACGCTGCTCTTCGATGACCGTGATCCATTTCGCAAAGGAATTCAGTTTTGACCGGCGCGTTTGATGTCGTAATCGTCGGCGCAGGCATCGCGGGATGCGCCTGTGCACGCGAGTTTGCCGAAGCTGGCGTGCAGGTCGCCGTGATTGAACGTGATGCGCCTGGGAGCGGGGCCACCGCGGCGGGGATGGGACATATCGTCGTCATGGACGATTCGCCTGCACAGTTCGCATTGACGCATTACGCACGTTCGCTATGGCAGAGACTGACTTCTGAATTGCCAGCGACGGTGGAATATGAAGAGCGCGGCACCCTCTGGATTGCCGCGAACGAAGAGGAGATGGCGCAGGTATACGCAAAACGTTCCGCGTATGCACGCTCCCAGATTCGCACCGACGTACTGGATGCCGCGGCATTGGCCGACGCCGAACCACGGCTCCGACCCGGGCTCGCAGGCGCCTTGCGCGTTCCCGAAGATGCGGTCCTCTATGCCCCAGCGGCGGCTCTCTATCTCCTGCAGGCGGCGCAGCGGGCGGGTGCCCAGCTGATTCATGGAACCGTGATAAGCGCGAGCGCCGGCGCAGTCACACTGAGCGATGGCACTACCCTGGCGAGCGACCACATCGTGATCGCCACCGGCGCCGATATGAGCATCGTTCCCTGGCTGCGGCTGAAAAAGCGGAAAGGGCACCTCATCGTCACCGACCGTTATCCCGGATTCGTGCGGCACCAGCTGGTCGAACTTGGATATCTGAAGAGCGCGCACTCCACCGTCTCCGACTCGGTCGCTTTCAACATCCAGCCACGCATGACCGGGCAGTTGCTCATCGGCTCTTCGCGGCAGTATGGGCAGGAGGATGCGGCCGTCGATGCATGCGTTGTCGCCGCGATGCTCCGTCGCGCCTACGAGTACATGCCGCAACTCGCCTCGCTTTCGGCCACCCGCGTCTGGACGGGCTTTCGCGCGGCCACCTGCGACAAGCTGCCGCTGATCGGCCCTACGCATGATCCAACGCTCTATCTGCTGGCGGGTTTCGAAGGACTGGCATCACCGTAGCACCTGCAGCCGCGCGGCTTCTCGCCGATCAGTTGCTGGCACGAAAGACCGCCATCGATCCGGCGCCCTATTTGCCCCAGCGCATGGCGCGCACGGAGGCCATCCTTGCCTGACCTCATCTCCATCACCATCAACGGTCGCGAATTCCAGGTGAAAGCCGGCACCGTCGTGAGCGCCGCTCTGCTAACCGCGGGTCTTCCCTGCCGCAGATCGGCCACCGGACAATTGCGCACGGCATTCTGCGGCATGGGCATTTGTTTTGAGTGCCGCGCCACCGTCGATGGGATCCCGTACCGTCGCACCTGCCAGTTGCTTTGCCGCTCCGGCATGGCTGTAGAAACCCAATGAGCCGACACGCGATAAGCACGGATACGGAGCTCCTCGTCGTCGGCGCCGGCCCCGCCGGCATGGCCGCGGCTGCAACCGCGGCCACCCACGGACGACAGGCTCTGCTGCTGGATGACAACCTCGCGCCCGGAGGACAGATATGGCGCGAAGACACAACCCCCCGGCAGGAAGAATCCGACAACGTCAAGCGGAAGACGCTGCTGGCACTGCGCGTCTCCGGCGCCCGCGTCTTCTCCGGTTGGAGCGTCTTTGACGCTCCGCGTCCGGGAGTTCTGCGAGCCACCTGTGACAACGGCACGGACACGCACACCACCGACATCTCCTACGAACGACTGATCGTGGCCACCGGCGCGCGCGAGCGCTTTCTTCCCTTCCCCGGATGGACACTGCCGCGCGTCTTCGGCGCGGGCGGCCTGCAGGCGCTGGCGCGCGGCGGATACTCTGTCACCGGGAAGCGCATCGTGGTCGCGGGCAGCGGTCCGTTGCTACTGCCGGTGGCGGCGCACTTGCGGCAGATGGGCGCGCGTGTCACCACCGTGGCGGAGCAGGCGAGCCGCAAGCAACTCGCACGCTTCAGCGCCTTTCTCTCTCGCCAGCCGGGAAAGTTGATCGAAGGTCTGCAATATCGCGCAGCCGCCGGAGGCAGCACCTACCGGGCCGGATGTTGGCCGCTTGCCGCGCTGGGAACAGAGAAGCTCGAAGCCGTGCGCCTGACCGATGGACAACGTACCTGGGACGAGCCCTGCGACCTGCTGGCGTGCGGTTTCCATCTCGTGCCCAATACCGAGCTGGCTGCGCTGCTGGGCTGCGCGCTGCGCGATGGCTTTATCGAAGTAGACGACATGCAACAGACCTCCGTTGCCAACGTCTTTGCTGCTGGTGAACCCACCGGCATTGCGGGACTGGAATCCGCTCTCCTGACCGGAACCATCGCCGGTCTCGCCGCCGCGGGAAAACTCGATGAGGCCAAGGCGCTGCTGTCTCGCCGGCAGAAGTTGGAGCGATTCGCGGCCCAGCTCAAGTCAGCCTTTGCGCTCCGTGCTGAGCTGCTGAGTCTCGCCCAGCCAGACACCATCGTGTGCCGTTGCGAAGACGTGACCTTCGAAGCATTGAAGACCTACAACAGCTGGTCGGAGGCCAAGCGACAGACACGATGCGGCATGGGAGCGTGTCAGGGCCGCGTGTGCGGTCCGGCGGCGGAGGCGATCTTCGGCTGGCGCGTCTGCTCCGTGCGGCCGCCATTGTTTCCCGTTCCCCTCTCAGCGATGGGAGCAGGCCCGCATCCCCCATCTCCGAATCAAACATCCACGGAGCCCTTATCCACCGAGCCGTTATCCACGGGGCAATAGACAGGAGCTGCAATGCATTGGACCGGCGTAATGCCTGCAATGACCACGGCCTTTCATCCGGATCTCTCGATCGATCACGAGTTCATGCAGCGGCATGCTGACTGGATGCTGCGTAACGGATGCAGCGGAGTGGTCATGCTGGGCTCGCTTGGTGAAGGTGCAACCCTCGAGCGCGAAGAGAAGATTGCGATCCTTCGCAACATCACCGGCAGCGTCCATGGCCGCGCGCCTGTCGTCGCGGCCGTCTCTTCGCTGTCGACGGCTGCTGCCGTGCGGCTGGCAAAGGATGCGGAGCAGTCAGGTTGCGATGGTCTGATGGTTCTGCCGCCCTATGTCTACTTGAGCGACTGGCGCGAGATGCGAGCGCATGTCTCGGCCATCCTTGCTGCGACGCCGCTTTCCTGCATGCTCTACAACAACCCCATTGCCTACGGGACAGATTTCCTGCCGGAACAGATCGCCGAGCTTGCCGAGTCGCATGAGAACCTGCACGCCGTAAAGGAATCAAGCGCCGATCTTCGCCGCATTGCAGCAATTCGCAGCCTGCTCGGCAACCGTCTCGGCATCCTCGTTGGCGTGGACGATGCAGTGGTGGAAGGAGTCGGCGCGGGCGCCGTGGGCTGGATCGCGGGCCTGGTGAACGCCTTCCCCGCCGAATCTGTCGCGCTCTTCCACTTGGCATCCAGCGGCAACTCCGAGGAGGCCTTCGAACTCTATCGCTGGTTCCTGCCCTTGCTGCGCATGGACACCGTGCCGAAGTTTGTGCAGCTCATCAAGTGGGTGCAGGAAGAATTGAACGTCGGCGCGGCGCGCGTACGTCCGCCGAGGCTGCAACTTGAGGGCGATGAATTATTGGACGCGCGAACCAAGCTACAGCAGGCGCTCGCCGCTCGCCCGCGCATCGCTGCCGTCAACTTTGCCAGCTCGGTTGGAGCCGGCGCTTGAACCGCGAAGGAATGCTCAACGGGATCTCGCTGGTCGGCGGCCGCCCCGCCGAGCCTCACGGCGAATCATTCAGCGCCTACAACCCAGCCGATGGCCGCGCACTTGAGCCATCCTATTTCTCCGCCAGCGACGCCGAACTCGATGAAGCAGTGCGCTTGGCTGCCGCGGCAGCACCTGTGCTTGCGGCGTCCTCAGGCGCCGAGCGCGCGACCTTGCTCAACACCATGGCGGACGGAATCGATGCGGCGGCTGAGGCGCTCATCGAGCGCGCCCATCTGGAGACAGCGCTTCCGCACCCACGGCTCAAAGGCGAAGTCGCGCGCACCAGCAACCAGCTTCGGCTCTTCGCAGGCGTTGCCGCGGAGGGCTCATGGGTGATGGCGCGCATTGATACTGCGGAGCCCGAGCGCACGCCGCCCAAACCCGACATCCGTTCCATGCTGCGTCCACTCGGTCCCGTGGCAGTCTTCGGCGCCAGCAACTTCCCTATCGCCTTCTCCGTTGCGGGCGGCGACACCGCATCGGCGGTGGCCGCGGGCAATCCCGTCGTCGTCAAGGCGCATCCCGCGCATCCCGGAACCAGCGAGCTTGCAGGTCGCGTGCTCACCGCCGCAGTCGAGTTATGCGGATTTCCCGCAGGCACATTTTCCCTGCTCTTCGACGCCGGCACCCGCGTCGGCTCGCAGCTTGTGCGACATCCTTTGATTCGTGCGGTTGGCTTTACCGGCTCGTTCCAAGGAGGACGCGCGCTGATGGAGCTCGCCGCTTCACGCGAGCAGCCGATCCCCGTCTATGCCGAGATGGGCAGCGCCAATCCGGTCTTCATTCTGCCTCGAGCCCTGGGTGAACGCGGGGAGTCACTGGCCGCGGGCCTTCATGCCTCGTTCACCCTCGGCGCCGGTCAGTTCTGCACCAAGCCCGGTCTGGTCTTCCTCGACACACCGGAGACGCCATTTCTGGAGAAGCTCCGCATGCTGACAACGGGAACTCCGGCGGGTGCTTTGCTCTCCTCTGGCATTGCGGAAGCGTACAAGAGCGGTCTCCACCAGCGCTCCGCCTTGCATTCGACGGCGGGGCAAATGGCCGGCGCAGGATTTGCTGCTCCAGCCGCTCTGCTGGAGATCGACTACACCGCATTCGCAGGCGACCGCAGCCTGCACCATGAGCTGTTTGGGCCGTCGACGTTGCTCATCACGGGTACGAACCGTGAGCGGATGCTGGCCGCTGCGCGCGCTCTCGACGGACACCTCACCGCATCGATTCTCGGAAGCGAAGACGATCTGGACGAATATGCGGAATTGATCTCCATCCTGGAGACGAAGGTAGGACGCGTGATCTTCAACGGCTTTCCCACCGGTGTGGAAGTGACGCACGCCATGGTGCACGGTGGCCCCTATCCCGCAACCTCCGACGGCCGCTCTACCTCCGTCGGAAGCCAGGCCATCTTTCGTTTTGCGCGCCCCGTCTGCTACCAGAACCTCCCGCAGAACGCGTTGCCCGCGGAGTTGCGCGACGACAACCCGCGGAAGATCCTGCGTCTGTGGAACGGCGCCTGGCACATGAGTCGATAGCTCGTCGTACCAGAATGGTCCATGTGGCATTCCACGCCGCAGAATTCTGGCATGCCAATTCGCTCAATTGGCTACACTGGAAATAGGACCAATCTCACCGCTGCGCCGCGTGCCACATATGTAGCCGCGGCGATTGCTTTTTGGATGCCGTAAGTCCTTTGGCAAGACATTTTTGCGGCTAAACCCTTTGCAATGAAATTTTTAGGCCTCGGAAGGAGGCCTAAGTGCCACATTCGAAATACCTTGGAGCATGCCCTCCCGTACCGGAGGGGGGA
>DASQRJ010000012.1:0-4472 GCA_035642955.1 Acidobacteriaceae bacterium | reverse complement strand
AGCAGCTTCTTTGCGAACTCCAGTGAGCCGAGCGAACGATAGGGCTCGGGAATTTGCGCCCACACGAACATGGTCGCCTTCGGAGTTTCGACCGGCCAGCCGATGTGATGGAGGCCGCGGACGAGCGCATCGCGACGCTTGCGGTAGGTCTCGGCGATTTGCGCGACGCACTCCTGCGGGCCTTCGAGCGCCTGAATCGAAGCGACCTGGATGGGGGTGAAGGTGCCGTAGTCGAAGTAGCTCTTGATGCGGGTGAGCGCACCGACGAGATCGCGGTTGCCGACCATGAAGCCGACGCGCCAGCCGGGCATGTTGTAACTCTTCGAGAGGGTGAAGAACTCGACGGCAATGTCCTTGGCGCCCGGGATCTCCATGACCGAGGGCGCACGGTAGCCATCGAAGACGAGATCGGCGTACGCGAAGTCGTGCAGGAGATAGATCTGCTCCGCGCGGCAGAAGGTGACGACACGTTCGAAGAAAGCGCGATCGACAGTCTGGGCGGTGGGGTTTGCGGGAAAGTTGAGCAGCAGCATTTTGGGCCGCGGCCGCATGGCGGGCAGCTCGTGCTGCAGGCGGCCGAGGAATCCGGCGGGATCGTTCATCTCGACCGAGATGACCTGCGCGCCGGCGATGGTGGGACCGTAGATGTGGATGGGATAGCTGGGGTTGGGGACGAGGATGGCGTCCTGGTCGTCAAGCGTGGCGAGGCAGAGGTGCGCGATGCCTTCCTTGGAGCCGATGGTGACGATGGCTTCGGAGTCGGGATCGAGCTCGACCGCGTAGCGACGCCGGTACCAGTCGCAGATGGCCTTGCGCAGACGTGGAATGCCTTTGGAGAGCGAATAGCGATGGGTAGAGTCGCGCGCGGCGGCCTCGATGAGTTTGGCGACGATATGCGGCGGTGTGGCGCCGTCGGGATTGCCCATGCCGAAGTCGATGATGTCTTCGCCGCGCCGCCGCGCTTCGGCCTTCATCTCGCCGGTGGTGTTGAAGACGTACGGCGGCAACGAGGCAAGGCGGCGAAAGGCTTCCAAAGGATTCTCCTAGCCTCTATTGTGCCCTACGGCGCCGGCCGCAGGGGCGGATGCGCTCACGCGCGGGCTTGCCGATGCTCACGCTTGGTAGACTTAGAAGAGCTATCCAGGGCAACGCATGTCGACGACTCCGAGGCAGGCTCCTCCTCTTTTCAGTCCCGCACCCGCGCCGCGCGGGCGCAATCTGACGGTAATTTCGCTGCTGGCGCTGGCGGCGATCTGCGCGCTCGCGCTGGCGCTGCAGATCTATCACTTCTGGCCGTTCATGACGGACAGCGCGTACATCTCTTTGCGCTCGAGCGAGCGAGCGATCGAAGGGTATGGGCTGAGCTGGAACGACCTGCGTCCGGCGGTGGACGGGTTCGGCAATCTGCTTTGGGTGCTGCTCTGCGCGGGCCTAGGCGGGTTGGGAATGAAGCTGGAGCCGGCGGCCCACCTGCTGGGCATCGTGAGCACGGTGGCGGGAATCGCAGCGGTGGCAGCACAGGTTTATCGCGACTACCCGGCAAAGCTCCGGTTTCTCTCGGCGCTGAGCGCGTGTCTTGCGCTGTCGTTGAGCGCGCCGATTGCGGTGTGGTCGCTGGGTGGACTGGAGCAGCCGCTGCTGGCGGCGCTGCTGGCATGGGCGGCGTACTTCGGTATTCGCTGGGTAACGACGGCCAAGGCCAGACCGCGCGATGCCGACGCGATGGGTCTGCTGCTGGGGCTGGCGGTGTTGTCGCGCGCGGATGCGGTGCTGTTTACCGGGCTCTTCTATGCGGGCGCCGTGCTGGCGGACGGGGTGCGTCCGCGGACGTTGATTGCACGCGCGCGCCTGCTGCCGATCCCGATCTTGTTTTTTGCGGGGCAGGAGATCTTCCGTCGTGAGTATTACGGTGCATGGCTGGCGAACACCGGATACGTAACCGTGGATTTTACCCATCGGCTGTACACCGGCCTGCATTACGAGTTGTACGGCGGGCGCTCCGAGTTCGTCTTTCTTTTGCTGGCAGCCGTGGGTTGTGTCGCGCTGTGGATTGCCGGCAAGCGGAAGCAGGTTATTTTCCTGGGGACGGTTTCGGCCGGCTGGCTGCTCTATATCCTGACTGTCGGTGGGGACATCTTCCCCTCGTACCGGCACCTGGTTCCGGTGATGGCGCTGATGGGCTTCCTGATCGCGGGTTGCGGGTTGCTGACGCTGGGCGCCCCGTTCCGCTTCTCGCGAGCGCGGGTGGCGCTCTTTCTGGCGCTGACGCTGCTGGTACTCACCTCCGATATTTTCTGGCCGCATTAGAGACCTGGAGCTCGCGGACAACGAGACAGGCGGAGTTTTGTTGAGAAGGCGTTATGCGGGGCCGGCCTGGGTGTGGGTGGAGATGCGTGGCTGGAACCGTCGCCGTCTTCCGGCGTTGATTTTGTGGCGTCTTCATCGCCGGACGCGGGGTGCTGGGTCAGGTAGTGGACGATGACGGAGATGCGGCGGTTCGACGGATCGAGCGGGTCGCTGGGCACGCGGAGTTGCCGGTCGGCGAAGCCGCGCACCTGCGAGATCTGGCCGTTGCGCAGGCCGACGTGCTCCATGAGGCGGCGCGCCGCGTTCGCGCGATCGGTGGAGAGCTCCCAGTTGCCGTATCCGTTGGCGTCGGCGTAGGCACGCGCATCGGTGTGGCCTTCGATGGAGATGAAATTGGGAACCTGACCGAGCTGGTGCGCCAACAGCGCGAGGGTGGTGCGGCCGTTTTCATTCAGCGTGGCGCTGCCGGTTTCAAAGAAGGTCCCATCGCGCGATTCGATGAGCTCGATGCGCAGCCCTTCGGGCGTGATGGTGATCTGGATCTGCTGCTTGAGCTTGACCAGAGCGGGATTGCTGGTGACTTGCTGCTCCAGGCGCGCTTTCAAGTCACGCAGATCGTTGCGCGAGAGCGCCAGGGCATCGCCCGCGCCGGCGCGATCGGTACCGATGGTGGTGGTGCTGCCGCGCGGGTCGTTGAAGTAGCCGGCGATGGCCTTGCGCATGTGATCGCTGGAGTTCATGAGCCAGAGCACGATGAAGAGCGCCATCATGGCGGTGACGAAATCGGCGTAGGCGACCTTCCATGCGCCGCCGTGATGGGCGACGTGGGCGGCGCGCTTGCGTATCACGATGATGGGGCGCGGCGGCGAGAGCGGCTGCGGCGTCATGCGGCCTTCCCTTCCCCGCCCTCTGCCGGCGCGGCGGGCGCTCCGCCACCGCGGCATACCTGGTCGACTTCCGCGAAGCTGGGACGTACGTGCAGCGGGATGGCGCGGCGGCCGATCTCGATGGCGATCTGCGGCGCGCTGCCCTTGATGGCGGCGAGCATGAGGACGCGCAGCATGTGGGTGAAGCAGCGCTCCTCGTCGGCCGCCTTGGACATCTTCGCGCCGATGGGTCCGATGAGCCCATAGCAGAGCAGGATGCCGAGGAAGGTGCCGACCAATGCGGCGGCGACCTTGTGGCCGATCTCGGCGGGCGGTCCGCCGAGCGCCTGCATGGTGATGACGACGCCGAGCACAGCGGCGACGATGCCGAGGCCGGGCAGCGCATCGGCAACCGTGTTCAGTGCGGAGATGGGCAGACTTACATCGTGGTGCTGCACTTCCATGTCCAACTCCATCATCTGGTCGATATCGAATGCCTCGACCCCGCCGGTGATCATCATGCGCAGGGTGTCGCAGACGAAGTCGCGGGTGTGATGGTCTTTGAGGAAGGCGGGAAATTCGGCGAAGAGCTTCGACTCCTGCGGGGTCTCGATGTCCTGCTCGATGGCGAGATTACCTTCGCGCCGCGCCTTGGTGAGCACGCCGAACATCATGCGCAGCGATTCGAGATAGCGCTCCTTGCCGTATCGCGCAGCGCCGAAGACGCTGGCGATGCCGGAGGCGATGCCCTTGAGGATATGCATCGGGTTGGCGATGAGCAGCGTGCCGAGGGCGGCGCCACCGATGATGAGCAACTCCGGCGGCTGCACCAGCACCAGGAGGTTGCCCTTTTCCATGAGGTAGCCACCCAGCACCGCGCCGAAGACGACAAGGATTCCGAGGATGGCGAACACGCGAGAGACTCCGTTGAAGGGATGGGCGGACGCGGGGATAACGCCGCCAAGGTCTTTATCGGCAGGGATGCTGGAAGTATGAGGAGCTCAGGCGCGGGCTGCCAGCCATGTAGATGTAAGACACCCATTGCCCCTGAGATCGCCAGTGGGGTCGCCACTGAAGGGTTGTCCCGCCGTCAGCTCACTGCTGCTCTGCCCGCAGATGCGCGATCACCTGCTCCCGCTCCGGGTCGGGGCTCAGGCGGTCGGCTTCTTCGAGGTGACGGAGCGCGTCGGGGAGGCGGCCGGGAATCCCGGCGAGCGCCAGGCCGAGGTTGTTCTGCACGATGGGATCGTTGGGGTCGATGCGCAAGGCAGATTCAAATTCGGCGGCGGCTTCGGGCAG
>DASQRJ010000011.1:0-6470 GCA_035642955.1 Acidobacteriaceae bacterium | reverse complement strand
GACGCGGTGCGCGTGCCGGCGCGTTTCGTCATCCCCATCCCCGAGGCAATTGAGAGTGAAAACGCTGCGCCGTTGCTCTGCGCCGGCATAACGGTCTACACGCCGCTGCGCACCTATGGCGTGTCACCGGCCTCCCGGGTGGGCATCGTGGGCATCGGCGGCCTGGGTCATCTAGCTCTGCAGTTCGCGCGTATCTTCGGCGAGGAGGTCACTGCCTTCTCCACCTCGCCTGCCAAGGAAGAAGAAGCTCTGGCGATGGGTGCGCACCACTTCTGCAATACCCGCGAAAGCAAGGGGATGAAGGCGCTCGCCGGCTCGCTCGATCTGATCGTCTCCACCGTGAATGCGGACCAGGACTGGAGCGCCTTCCTGGCTGCGTTGCGGCCGGAGGGAGTGCTCTGCCTGGTCGGCGCACCGACGCGTCCGCTCCAGATTCCCGGCTCTCTGCTGATCCAGGCGGCAAGGGCCGTCAGCGGCAGCAATACGGGTAGCCCGTTGGCGTTGGCGGAGATGCTGGATGTAGCCGCGCGGCACGGGGTGAAGGCACAGACCGAACGCTTCCCCATGACCCGAGTCAACGAAGCCGTGGCCAAAGTTCGCAAAGGTGCAGTGCGCTACCGCGCCGTGCTCGCCAACTAGCCGGCCTCGCCTTTAGTAGACTTGAGCCACATGTCTTTTCGCATTGTGAGCCTCTCCTTTTTGCTCTGCTCTGTTTCCGTGACCTGTCTCGCGCAGGGCACCAAAGTCTGGACCGAGTCGCACACGGAGGAGTGGGAGAAGGGGCGGCCCCAGGGTGTCGCTATCTCGAGCGATGGCTCCCTGGCAGCCGCGCCTGCCGGCACACTCACAGCGACAACCCCTTCCACGTATATCTGGGCTGTTGCCAGCGATGCGTCCGGGAATGCGTATGCAGCGACGGGATCGCCCGCGACCGTGTTGCGCATCGGCCGCGACGGCAAAACCAGCAGCCTGTTCAAGACCAAGGACTTGAGCGTGCAGGCGGTCGCGGTCGGACCGGACGGCTCGGTCTACGCGGCGACACTGCCGAATGGCAAGGTCTACCGCATTCCTGCCGGCTCAACCGACCTGGACGCGGAGAAGGCCACAGTCGTCTTCGATCCCGCGAAGCTGGAAGGCGTGAAACCGGATGCGGCTCCCAAGTACATCTGGGACATGGCCTTCGGCCCGGATGGCGCGCTCTATATAGCGACCGGCGGCCCGGCGGCAGTCTATCGTGTCCGCACGCCTGCGGGCGATGCGCATGTGGAACGCTTCTTTGAGAGCGACGAACAGCACATCCGCGCTCTGCTCTTCGAGAAGGATGGCAGCCTGCTCGCCGGCTCGGACGGCGATGGCCTGGTCTACCGCATCGACAAGCAAGGCAAGGGCTTCATCCTCTTCAACGCGCCGAAGCGCGAGGTTACCGCTCTGGCGCAGTCGCCGAGTGGGCAGATCTACGTGGCCACGGTGGGTGAGAAGGGCAAGAGCAGCCTGCCACCGTTGCCGGTCCAGGGAATTGCCGCCATCACTGCGACGATCACCATCGTCACGCCGGGCTCGGTGCAGGCATCGAACAACAACGCTCTGGTGCCCGACGGCTCGGAGGTCTATGAACTCGATCACTCCGGCGCGGCGCGCAAGCTGTGGGCGCCGCACGATGACGTGGTCTATGGTCTGCACTGGACGCCGGATGGCCTGCTGGCGGCAACCGGCAATCGGGGACGTATCTACCGTGTGCAGGAGAACGGCGAGGTCGCCGACATCGCACACCTCGAAGCCTCGCAGGCGACAGGCTTTGCGGCTGCGCCTGACGGTCTCTACGTCGGAACCAGCAATGGCGGCAAGCTCTACCATCTGAGCGCGCAGAGTGCGGAAGGCAGCTTTGCAAGCGATGTGCAGGATGCCGGCGCGGTGGCGCGTTGGGGGCGGGCGGAGGTGGACGCCACGGGGTCCGGCTACCAGCTCTCGGTGCGCACCGGCAATGTCAGCAACGCCGAGCGTGGCTGGAGCGCGTGGAAGCCAGTGACGGCGGAGACGGCCACGGCAGCCCCGCAGGCGCGCTTTGCGCAGTGGAAGCTCACCCTCAAACCGGGCACGAGCGTGCATGCCATCAGCCTGAACTATCTCCCGGTCAACATTGCTCCGATGGTCGATGAGATCGTCGTCGTGCCGGGGGCAAGGGTGAACCAGCAGGCGCAGTTCCAGTCGCCGGTGCCGACAGTGACGATCAATCTGCCCTCCGCCACGGCCAACGTCGTGAATATCCAGCAGGACGCCAACACCCAGCCGCTGCAGGGCATCAAGGACAAGGGCTCGGTCACGGTGCGCTGGGCGGCGCACGATGACAATGGCGATGACCTGGTCTTCGCGCTCTACTACCTTGGCCCCGGCGAACGGAACTGGCAACTGCTGAAGGACAACGTGACGGATCGCTACTACACCTTCGACGCGGATCAGATCCCGGACGGTCCGTATCAGATCAAGGTGGTTGCCAGCGATGCTCCCTCGCACAATCCGGGCGAGGCACTTATCGGCGAGCGCACCAGCGAACGCTTCGTGCTCGACACGGCATCGCCGACCGTCGGCAACCTGATCGCCCACCTCGACGGCGGCAAGCTGCACATCACGGCCGAGGCGAAGGATCCAGCTTCGGCGATCGCACGTGCCGAGTATTCCATCGACGCCGGTCCGTGGCAGTACATCGAGCCAACCGGCAAGATCTCCGATGCCCAGACCGAACGATACGACTTCTCTGCCCCGTTGCCACAGCCGTCAGAGCAGTTGCGCGTGGCCAAGCTGCCGCCGGCGAATCCCAACGAGCACACGGTGACCCTGCGCGTCTTCGATCGCTACGACAACTCAGCTACGGCGAAGACGGTCGTGCGGTGACGACGCTTGCGGAGGGAACAGCAGATCTCTCCACTTCGCTTCGCTCCGGTCGAGATGACGAGATCGATGATCAGGCTTGGATGACAAGATCGAGGCTCCGGTCGGGATGACAACGTGAATTGTTGGATCACACATGCGCTTTGAACTCTTCATCGCGGCGCGGTACCTGCGGGCCAAGCGTCGTCAGGCGGTGGTGGGAGTCATCACCGCGATCTCGGTCGCCGGCGTGGCCGCGGGCGTCGCGGCACTGATCATCGCGCTTGCCATCACCACCGGCATGCGGCGCGATCTGCAGGAGCGCCTGCTCGGTTCCACGTCCCACGTTGAGCTCCTGCGTACGGCGGGCGATGGCATGCGCGACTGGCGGCCGCTGGTCGCGCGGCTGGCGACGTTGCCGCACGTCACCGCGGACGCCCCCGGGCTCTACGGACAGGTATTGGTGTCACGCGGGGCGCGATCGGGCGGTTTGACCATCAAGGGCGTCCTGCCGGACCAGGAGCGCCGCGTCACCGACCTGCTCGACATGGTGAAGCTGGGCGCATGGAAGGCGCTCGAGCCGGCTCCTGCTGTCATCCCAGGCGATACTGCGCCGCTGCCACCGATCGTCATCGGCGGCGACCTGGCGACCACACTGGACGCGAATGTGGGCGACACGGTGCTGGTCACCAGCCCGCAGGGTGAGCTGACGCCGCTGGGCATCGTGCCCAAGTTCCAGCGCTTCTACGTTGCCGGCATCTTCCACTCCGGCTTCTACCAGTACGACTCCGGCCTGGGCTTCGTGCGGCTGCAGGACGCGCAGCATCTGCTGGGCGAGCCTGACCTCATCTCGGTGATCGCCTTCAAGGTCGACGATCTGTATCACGCCGACGCGATCGGCCGCGAGATCGAGCAGGCAGCCGGAGCGGGCTACCTGACCACCAACTGGATGGAGCAGAACCGCGAGCTCTTCCGCGCACTGCGGCTGGAGCAGATCGTCACCTTCATCGTGATCGGGCTGATCGTCTGCGTGGCCGCGCTCAACATCCTGATCGCGCTCACCATGATGGTGATGGAGAAGACGCGCGATATCGCGGTATTGATGAGCTTCGGCGTGCGCTCCGAGCAGGTGCGGCGGATCTTTCTGCTGCAGGGACTGCTGATCAGCGCGATCGGCACGGCGATCGGGCTGGTGCTGGGCTATGCGGCCTCGTGGGCGGGCGGCCACTACCGCTTCATCCATCTGCCGGGCGATGTCTACTCCATCGACTACCTGCCCTTCGCTCCGCGGATCACGGATGCGCTGATCGTGGCGGCGGTGGCGCTGGGTGTCTCGCTGGTGGCGACGCTTTACCCGTCGCGCTCGGCGGCGCGGGTGCTGCCGGCGGAGGCGCTGCGCTACGAGTGACGTAACCACCCACCCCCCTCCCGTCACCGGAGGGCACCTTGTAACGCATTTCCTTTCATCGATTTGGCTCATGCTCCGGCGGCTAAAAACGTCATGGCAAAGGACTTAGCAGCTAAATTCGTCTTTCTAAAGGACTTACGGGCAACATTTTTGCACTGTTTGTAGTGCAATCCGAAGTCCGGCTCGCAAGGCTTTGATACGAAAACAGTTACGCCTAAAATCGTCCAGGGAAAGGACTTACGAGTGTCCGGGCTCCGGGAGTTGCTTGGCTGAGAACTGCCCTATTTCAAGAGTAGCAATTTGAAGGGATAAATCTGGCAACTTTGTGAGGATGGATCTGGAGACGATCCCGATCTGGGATGCGGATACCAACCGCCTGTTCTCAGGCGACCTGGAGGAACAATGCTGCACGTGTCGTCAGCCGGCTATACGCTGGTCTGCTATCGGTCGTAGCTTCTTCTGAACCCGCCTGAGCCGCTGTAGACGGCGTGCTTTTTCTGAAAGACCAGGACCAATGCGTCCGGTTCGATGTTGTGAGCCGCGCGGGCTGCGGCGGCATGGGCATCCTCCGGAGTATGGAAGGTCGATGTTCCTTCATGCAGGTAAACACCGGGAGGCAGATAGAATCTCTCGTTCACGTCGATAAAGAATGGGCGAAACTCGATCTTTCCCATTTCCAGATCCAGTTGCTTATCACGCTCGGCCGAATGATCTCCGTGCAGTCCGATCATCGCCAGATATCCAGTCATATTGAATCGCCTCGGCTAAGAGCTAATTGTCTGTCGAACAGGAGAGGGGTATCCATGAGATGCGGAGTTCCGCCGAAGAGCAGATTCCTTTGTGCAATCGGATGACGAGTGTGTGAGGTTCAGGTTGCCCGCGGCGGCGCAGACTTCCTCGGCTCACATCGCAAAAGCGAGATTGTGGCCCACGCTTGCTCTAGCGGTTACGGCGGACGTGCGACTTCCAATGAAAGGGGATGGGGTGGCCGTCCTTGTAGGCGGGAATGTACTTCCAGCCGGCGGAGGCGTCGATCCAGTCCTGGTTCGGCTCGTCCTTCTGCTTCCCTCCGCTGACCTTGACGGAGCGGACTTTGCCTGCCTCGTCGATGACCAGCTGCATCTCTCTGCCCTCATCCCAGTGCTCGGGGTTGTGGGGCGGCGCAGCCATCCATACCAGCCGCTCGGGGATGGTGTCGGCCAACCATTGGCGTACTGCGGCCGGCACATTGGCCCCGGAGGGCGGCAGGTGCTTGAAGATGAACGGGTGTTTCTTCTGCTCCGGCGGCCCCTGGTGCGAGACGCCGTCCACCTGGCTGCGCAGGCCGTGCGCCTGGGCAACCACCATGGCGGCGCGGATTCGCTCCAGATCGGCTGCGGGCCACATCGCGGCGAGCGCATCCCATGCCTGCTGCTCGCGGCCGCTGTAGAGATAGCACCACACAATCTCGAGCACCTTGACCTTCGTTGCGAGCAGGGTCGCAAGCGAGCCATCCGGCGAAGCTTTCGCCGATGGAGAGCGGTCCGCCAACTTACCGTCGCTCTGCTTGAAGTCGCTCAGTTGCTGGGCATTCAGTTGGGAGCGGAGGAGCTTGATTTGATCGTCGAAGTGCGGCTGAAACTCCGAGCTCACGTCCAACAACTTCTTGTTTTCGAATCTCAGGACTACCGTCGGAGCAACATCGAAAGCGCTGCGCGGCAGGCCTTCGAAGCCATGCACCGCGGCAGCATCCGTGGTCCAGATCTCCACGGTTCCGTCCAGACGGGTGTCGGCGGCACTAAAGTAGTCTTCCCCGGTGATGGTTCTGAGCAGTTGGGGCGGCCTGGTGAGGGAATAGATCTCGTACTTGATGAGGGGATCGTCCTCAGACGCCTTGATCTGAAACGCAACCACCAGGGAGCCCAAGCCGAGGTCAGCCCCCATGACATCGAGGTCGGCCTGCGCGACCTCGGGGGCGACCACGATCTCCTGGTCATACCAATGGAGAGTTGCCTGGCAGGCGTGAAGGGCGAATCCGCTCTCCTGTTTAGCAGCGCCCACAGAAACCGTGACGCCTGGGGTACCGGATCCCTGCGGCAGTGCGCCAGTGAATCCGCCGTTCCCTTTGTCACATACCAGGAAGCGGGTGGGGTTGGTGGCGAAGCTCGCGCTCTGACCGGCGCAGGCAAGGGAAAGGAGGCTCAGGAAGGCCGGAAGG
>DASQRJ010000010.1:0-2973 GCA_035642955.1 Acidobacteriaceae bacterium | reverse complement strand
AGCCCGAGCGCTACCAGCCATCGTCGGCTACAAATAAACATCCTTCTTGGTCGCCATCGCTTCCTCGAGCGTAATGCGCCGCTTCTGACGATACGCAAGATTCGACATGTGTGCCGCGACCGCGGACTTGTATCCGATCTCGACCGATGCATTCGGCTGCTTCCGGTTGCGGATACACTCAAACCAGTTCGCCATGTGATCCGTGTCTTTGGACTCGCCTTTTTCGGCTGAGCCTTCCGGGTTGTTCACCTTCTCCGGCAGATACGTGATCGAGGACTCCGACTTTCCTGTGACCATGTCGTTCGATCCCGAGACGTGCTGGATGGTTCCCTTGTCGCCCAGAAGGTGCTCGCCCAGCCCATAGCGGCTGTTGCTGAAGGTCGACTGCCAGTTCACCAGCAGGTCCGGATATTCGAGCGACACCATGATGGTGTCCGGCACCTGCCGCTGGTCCTTCTCGGAAAAGATGCCGCCCGTCATCGATGCAGCCCGGGGAAGATCCAGATCGAGCGCGGTAATGATCCACGCAATCTGGTGCACCATGTTTTCTGTCACGTTGCCGCCGGAGAACTCCCAGAAGAGCCGCCAGTTGATGTACTTGAAGCCGTCGAACTGCGGCTCCTTGCGTCCATCGAGAAACAGCTTCCAGTTCACGTGCTCCGGATTGCAATCCGATGGCACCGGCCGCACCCACTGTCCTTTGCCGATCGGCGTGTTGCGGCTCATCCACGCATCCACGCTGCACACCTTGCCGACCTTGCCGTCCTTGATCCAGCGCAGCGCATCCTTCAGCTCGCCCGAGCTCTCATGCTGCAGTCCGATCTGCACCACCTGCTTCGATGCCGCCGCTGCCTTCCGGCACTCCACCGCTTCGGGAATGTCCCAGGTCATCGTCTTCTCGGAGTACAAATCCTTCCCCGCCGCAAGCGTGGCCACGAAGTACTTCTCATGCAGATGCAGCGGTGTCGCGTTGATCACCGCGTCCACATCTTTGCTGTCGAGCAGCTTCATCGGATCGTCGTACATGGTCGCGTTCGGCGCCACCTGCTTCGCCAGGTCGCGACGCCGGCTGTAGATGTCCGCGACCGCCACGCATTCGATGTTCGGCTGCTTCAGTGCAGTCTTCAGGTCATCCATGCCGCGATCGCCCGCGCCAATCAGTGCGATCCGAATGCGGTCATTCGCACCCAGCGCGCGCGCCGTGGGCAACAATGTTGCCGCCGCCAACCCCATGCCCGCCTGCCCCAGAAACTCACGCCGCGTCGTATTCAGTGTCGTCATCCCCATCCTCTCCATCAGCAATGCGCGCCGGCATCCGCCAGCACCTTCTTCAATCCCGCCATGCTCACGCGCGTCGATGCCTCGGGCGTCCCGGCGCCGCGCCAATGCGTCTCCAGGCTGATCGCATAGTGATAGTGCATCTTCAGGAAGGCGCGAATCTGCGCCGGCCATCCCACCACGCCATCGCCCACCGGCGCCCACTCGTACTTGCCGCCCTCGCCACCCACCGCCACATCCTTCGCATGGCAGTGGCCGATGCGCGCCTTCGGCAGCAGATCGAACCCCTTGCTCGCCGGATACTCCCCGATCGCTGCCGCATTCCCCGGATCCCAGTTCAGCATGAAGTTCGTGTTGGTCACCGCCGCCAGCGTTCGCTTCGCCTCGGCGCCCGTCGCCGTGTTGCAGCTCATCTCGTTTTCCAGCAGCAGGATCAGTCCATCCTTCTTGCATCGCGCCGCCGCATCGCGCAGCTTCTGATCCATCGCCGCGCGATACGGCTTCTGGTCCTCCAGCCGCCAGAAGTCGAAGCATCGGATGCGATCCGTCTGGAAGGCCTTCGCCAGTTGAATGCAGCGCTCCAGCAGCTTGTCCTGCGCGCTCATATCGAAGTCGGCATGAAACTGATCCCGCTTCTCGCTCTGCTTGGATACCGGCGCGCCCGGCCAGTCCACCTTGAACAGCGGGCTCGCGATATCGGTCACCCGCAGCCGATGCGCCTCCAAAATCTTCCGCGCCTCATCCACTTCCTTTGCATTCAGCTCGGTGATGTTCTTGTTCCACATCCCGCGCAGCTCGATCCAGCTCAGTCCGAAGTCCTTCGCCGCAATCGAGCACGCTTTCTCAAAATCCTGCGTGATCTCGTCGTTGATCACCGCCAACCGGAAGGGACAGCTGCTCATACCTGCACCCCCAGCGACTCCAGGTACTGCTTGCTCATCCGTGCGCTCTCCTCCGGTGTCCGCGTCGATCCCGGCCGCTCGCCATCCAGCTCCACCACGCCCCAGCCGCGGAAGTGCGTCTCCTTGAGCGCCGCCAGCAGCGCCTTGAAGTCCACGCGTCCCTGCCCCAGCTCCGCAAATTGGTAACCACCACGCGCACCTGGCGATGGCTTGGTGTCTTTCAAGTGCAGGAACAGCAGCCGCCGCTTGTATTTGCGCACCGCCGCCGCCGGATCGCCGCCTCCTTGCAGGTAGTGGGCCACGTCCAGTTCCAGCTTCACGTACTTCGGATCGGCCGCATCCAGGATCGCGTCGGTCGCCTCCGGCTCCTGCCCGATCGTACCCATGTGGTTGTGAAAGCCCGTCTGGATGCCATACTCCGCTGCGCGTTTCCCAATCTCCGTCAGCAAATATCCCTGCCGCTTGTAATCCGCCGCGGTCCAATTCGCGCCGCTCTTCGGCTTGTTCGCGGGGTTGTTCGCGCCGATCACCTGCAGATATTTCCCGCCCGCCGCCTGCAGATACTTCGCATGGTCGGCATGCTCCGCCAGCATCTCTTTTTCCTTCGCCGGATCGAGCTGCGTCCCTCCGCTCGACAGCGCCACGAAGCTCAGCTTATGCTCGGCCAGCGTAGCCCCCAGCATCTTCGGATCGGGCTGCTGCCGCACCACATTCCCCAGCAGTTGAATCCCCGGATACCCCACCGCGGAGATCTGCTCGATGGCCTGGCCGATATTGCTGCCCCAGGTGATCG
>DASQRJ010000009.1:0-3621 GCA_035642955.1 Acidobacteriaceae bacterium | reverse complement strand
CTTCCATCTCGTCCTCTGGCGACATGCGCAGCCCGATCACGAGATCGACCAGCTTCAGCAATACCAACGTGCCGACCACTGATAGCACAATCGCGATCAGGATGCCTACGATCTGGTTGCCCAATTGGCCCCAATGGCCTTCGATGACGCCCACCGGCAGCGTCTTCCCTGCCGCATCCTTGAAGACCGGATTGATCACGCTCGAAGCGAAAATGCCCGTGAGCAGCGCGCCCAATGTACCGCCGACGCCATGCACACCGAAGGCGTCCAGCGAGTCGTCATAGCCGAAGCGCTGCTTCACCACCGCCACCATGAGATAGCAGACCACCCCAGCAAACAACCCGATCACGAGTGATGACATAGGCTGGACAAAACCGGCAGCCGGGGTGATGGCGACCAGCCCGGCGACTGCACCGGAGATGCCACCCAGCGCGCTCGGCTTGCCCTGGCGAATCCATTCCGCGACCATCCAGCCAATCGCCGCAGACGCCGCGCCCAGGTGCGTATTCACAAAGGCGCTGGTAGCCAACGGACCGGAGGAGAGCGCCGAGCCGGCATTGAATCCAAACCAGCCCACCCACAGCAAACACGCTCCGATAAAGCTCAGCACCACCGAATGCGGCGCCATCTTCACCGTGGGAAAGCCCACGCGCTTGCCGAGATACAGCGCGCACACCAGCGCCGAGATGCCCGAAGTGACATGCACCACGGTGCCGCCGGCAAAGTCGAGGCACGGAAACCTGCCGCCGGAAGCATTCAGCAGACCGCCCTGCCCCCACACCATGTGGGCCATGGGGTCATAGACCACGAACGACCACAGCACGGTGAAGACCACCATCGCGCTGAACTTCATCCGTTCCGCGAAGGCGCCGGTGATCAGCGCCGGCGTGATGATGGCGAACATCATCTGGTAAATCATGTAGGTCTGCGCCGGAAACGCGGCATAGGCGAGATCCGGCGCCGTGCCCACGCCGTGCAGGAAGAAGTGGTGCACGCCGCCGATGAAGCTGGTGCCCGCGTCGAAGGCCAGGCTGTAGCTGAACAGCGCCCAGGTCACCGTGATGATGGCCATCATGGCGAAGCTCTGCATCATGGTGCCCAGCACGTTCTTCTTGCGCACCAGGCCGCTGTAGAAGAGCGCCAGGCCAGGCCCGGTCATCATCAGGACCAGCGCCGAGCTCACCAGCATCCAGGTATTGTCGGCGGACATCTTCGCGTCCGCGACCGCCTGCTTCAACGCGGCAATGTCCGCCGCGGTCGGCGCACCCGCCGCCTGCGCATGAGCCCACAACGGCAGCAATGCCAGTCCCATCGCTACACTGCAACACTTCACCAAAGAACGCATCCGGCTCCCTTCGAGCAGAAGTTGAGTCTGGGTCGCCGGCTACGCACGGAGAACGGCGGATGATGCTCATCGACCAGGACAACACGACGCGAAGACCCCGGAAACAGCTCACCGGATGCGACAGGGATCGCGGTGCAAACAAAAATGTGGGGTTGTTGAATACTGTGTCACATTTCGCCCTCAGCGCAAAGCATTGTGTGCCGTGGGGCCGGCGGTGCGCAAAAATAAGGCACAAGGGTGCATCCAATCCCATCACACTTGGCCGTACCGCGAGTCAGGAGCACGTTTGCCGCACCTCCCCGTCGCCTTCATCTGGATACTCTCGCTCGGCAGCATTCTGCTCATGCTTCTTCGTCCTCGCGGCATCGCGGAGGCATGGTGGATTGGTGGCGGCGCGCTGCTATTGGTTCTCACCCGGCTGTTGCCGCTGGCCGCCGCCGGGCATGCCATCCGCGAGGGCCTGGATGTCTATCTCTTTCTCATCGGCATGATGCTGTTGGCCGAAACCGCCCGCCACGAGGGCGTCTTTGACTGGCTGGCGGGCATCGCCGTCGCTCACGCGCGCGGTTCCGCATCGCGGCTGTTCCTGTTGATCTACCTGTCCGGCACTATTGTGACCGTATTCCTCTCCAATGATGCGACCGCAGTTGTCCTGACGCCTGCCGTGCTTGCCGCGGTCCGCCATGCCAACCTGCGTCCGCGCCCGTACCTGCTCATCTGCGCTTTCATCGCCAATGCCGCCAGCTTCGTGCTGCCTATCTCAAACCCGGCCAACCTGGTTATCTTTGACGCGCACATGCCCACGCTTGCGAATTGGCTGCGCATCTTCCTGCTGCCCTCCATCGCATCGATCGTGGCCACATACTTCATTTTGTACTTTCGATCGCGACCAGAGTTAGATGAAACAATTAAAGTTACCGTGACGCCATCGTCGCTAAGTGACGGCGGCAAAGCGGCGCTCGCCGGCATCGTTGTCTCCGCCGCCGTGCTGCTGGCCGCGTCGGGCCTCGGATGGCAGCTTGGGGCGCCCACCTGCGCAGTCGGCGTCCTGGCTGTCCTCATGGTCACGCTGCGCGACCGCCGGGCGGCGCTCACGGTGGTTCGTGGAGTCTCCTGGTCCATTGTGCCGCTGGTTGCCGGCCTGTTCATGATCGTCGAGGCGCTGAACCGCGGCGGCATGCTGGAGATGGCTGAGCGCGGCCTTCGCTGGGCCGCTGGGCTGCCCCCGGTGACCGGCAAACTGGCCGCTGGCTTTTCCGTTGCTCTCCTGTCCAACGGCATGAACAATCTTCCGGTTGGACTCGCCAGCGGCAGCGCATTGCGGCACGCCCAGCTTGGCGGCGCCATCCAGCATGCGGTCCTGGTCGGCGTGGATCTCGGTCCCAATCTATCCGTGACCGGCTCGCTCGCCACGATTCTCTGGCTTATCGCCCTGCGCCGCGAGGGCGTGGAGATCACGGCGGCGGAGTTTCTGAAGGCAGGAATGATCGCGATGCCCATCGCGCTCCTGGCGAGCCTGCTTGTACTGTTTTAGGAGATTCCCGCCACTGCGACGACTTCTCATCGCAGCGGCGTGGTACTCGTGATAGCGTCAGCGCAGAACGCCGTGCCCCCGCGGCTGAAATGGCACTTATTTGCCCACGGGAGGCGCGATTGTCGAACGGGCTCTGCGGTTTCATTGCGTTGTGCTGCCTCGCGTTCCTCACTTCTGCCTTGCCACTTCCCGCCGAGACGATTCCGGCCGGAACACCGCTCGAGATTCGCATTCAGCAGCCGATCAGCTCCTATTCCACGCCTGCCGGCACAAAGATCACCGGCATCCTGATCTCCCCGGTCAACGAGGGTGGCAGCATTCTCATTCCACTGGGAACAACCATTCAAGGCTCGGTGACTGCAGTACGAAAAGTGGGCATCGGCGTGGTGCACGAGACGGCCGAAGTCGAATTGAGCTTTGACCATCTCGTTCTCTCCGACGGTACCTCCGTGCCCATCCAGGTCCGCATCACGGAAGTGGAGAATGCGCGGGAGAGCATCAACAAGAAGGGACGCATCCAGGGAATCCGCTCCACCTCGACACTCAGCAATCGAGCCTCCGGCATCGTCGGCAGCCTGGCCTTCGGAGATCCCATCGCAGCCATCTTTACCACCGCCGGCTCCGCTTGCGTCTTGCGCTTTTCCGAGCCCGAGATCAGCCTCCCTGCAGGCACGGAGATATTGGGGCAGCTTGCCGCACCGCTTGATCTGCCAACCGTGGAAGCGAAGACCGTTCCGCCGAT
>DASQRJ010000008.1:0-6441 GCA_035642955.1 Acidobacteriaceae bacterium | reverse complement strand
CGGGTTGGGGATGTGGCGATTGGCGATGGCGTGCCGGTGGTGATTGCCGGCCCGTGCTCGGTGGAATCGCGGGAACAGCTGCTGACCGCGGCCGAGGGGGTCAAGGCTGCGGGCGCCACGCTGCTGCGTGGGGGAGCCTATAAGCCGCGCACATCGCCGTATGACTTCCAGGGGCTCGGCCTCGAGGCGCTGCTGATCCTGCGGGAGATCTCCGAGCGTACGGGACTGCCGGTAGTGAGCGAGGTAATGAGCACGGAGGACATCGACGTGGTGAGCGACCATGTGGAGATGCTGCAGGTGGGTGCGCGCAATATGCAGAATTTCGCGCTGCTGCGACGATTGGGCAAGCTGCGACGACCTGTGCTGCTGAAGCGCAACCCTGCCGCAACGGTGAAGGAGTGGTTGCTGGCGGCGGAGTACATCCTGGCGGGCGGCAACGATCAGGTGGTGCTGTGTGAACGCGGCATTCGTTCCTATGACCCGGAGCTGCGCAACACCTTCGACATCGGAGGCATGATCTTGGCGAAAACGATGACCCATCTGCCAGTGATCGCCGATCCGTCGCATGCCACGGGACGGCGCGATCTGGTGCCGGCGCTCTCGCGTGCGGCGCTCGCCGCGGGCGCGGATGGGCTGATTGTGGAGGTGCACCCGGAGCCGGAACGGGCGCTTTCTGACGGCGCGCAGTCGCTGAATCTAAAGGGCTTCGCGGCTATGATGCTGGATTTGCCCATGAGAATGGCCTGAAAGTACCCGCTGAGGCGTAACGTTTGTCAAAACTTTGCATCTCTACATAAGCGCCCAGCACGACCCCAGAGGAGATTTCATGAGCACAGAGGTGTCGCTGTTGTTTCGCGACTACGAAATGGGACCACTGCACCTGAAGAACAGGATCGTGATGGCGCCGCTGACACGCGCCCGGTCCAGCCGTGCGGCCGTGCCCCCCGAATTTGCAGAGGAGTACTACAAGCAGCGCACCGGCGCGGGGCTGATCATCTCCGAGGCAACCAACATTTCACCGCAGGCCATCGGCTATGCCTTTACACCGGGTATCTGGAGTTCGGCGCAAGTGGAGAGCTGGAAGCGTGTGACCCGGGTGGTGCACGATGGGGGTGGTTTGATTGTGATGCAGCTGTGGCACACGGGCCGCATCTCGCATCCGGATTTGCATAGCGGCGCGATGCCGGTGTCGGCATCTGCGATTGCGCCCGGCGGCGATGCATTCACTTACGAAGGGCCAAAGCCGCTGCCGAAGCCGCGCGCGCTGGAAACGCGGGAGATACCGGGCATCGTGGAGGACTACCGGCACGCGGCGGAAAATGCGCGGCTCGCCGGGTTCGACGGCGTGGAAGTTCATTCCGCGAACAACTATCTGTTGGAGCAGTTCATCCGCGACAGCACGAACCGCCGCACGGATGAGTACGGCGGCACGGTAGAGAACCGGCTGCGCTTTCCGCTGGCCGCAGTGAAGGCGGTCACTGAGGCGTGGGATGGCGGCGAACGCGTGGGCGTGCGCATCTCGCCCACAACCACGAGCCCGGGTGAGACACCGCTGGACAGCGATGTCATGGGCACTTACAGCCAGTACATCGATGGCCTGAACGCGTTGGGCATCACCTACCTTCACGTGATTGAAGGTGTCACGCGTGAGACGCGTAAGGTTCCGGGCAACGTTGATTTCCTGACGCTGCGGCGGCGCTTCCGCGGCAGTTATCTTGCGAACAATCGCTACACCAAGGACATGGCGGAAGAGGCGTTGGACTCGGGGCGGGCAGACCTGGTGAGCTTTGGCCGGCCGTTCATCGGCAATCCCGACCTGGTGCAGAGGATGCGCGACGGGTCGCCGCTGGTGGAGGCTCCGCAGGAGACCTACTACGGTGGCGGTGCGAAGGGATATAGCGACTGGCCTGCGCTGGCTGGAGCGAAGAAGCAGTAACGAATTCCTGCATTGTTGTGTCGAGAACGCCTTCCTCTCATGGGGAAGGCGTTTCTTTATTCGGGTGTCTTCCCCAACAGGTTTGGCGCAATTGAGCGTGCTGCGCAGCCAACGGGCGGGCCGTCCCTTGAAGTCCGTCCTGCTGCTTAATTCAAGCCGCTGCGTTGCTTGTTGGAGCGGCGCTGCTGCCACTGCTCATACTCGAGAGCTTCGTCGCGGCGCTCCTGACCGCGCTCTGCGGCGCGCTGCGCCCGTTCCTGCGCGGTGAAGCCGCGCTCCTCGCTGCGGCTCAGCTTCTTGTGTGCATAGAGGCCCTCGAGGAGAAACTCCGCCGCGGCGATAATCTTTTCCGGCGCATCTTTCTGCTTGATACCGAGCGGCGAGAGCTTTTCGAAGAGGCCCTGGATCTGCTCCAGCTCGGCGAGCGTGCTCTTGGCGGACTGGCTGTCCTCAATCTTGACCGAGCCGCCGAGGTTGAACCACTGCTCAATCTGCTGGGTGTTGGTTTCGGCGAAGTATTGGTCGTAGACGCGCAGGATGGCGGTGCGGATGATTTCCCGGACGACGACATCGGCGCCCTTCATCTCGCCTTCGTATTCGAGCTCGATTTTGCCGGTGATGCCGGGGAGCGCCGTGTAAATATCACCAACGCGCGGGAAGGCCAGCGATTCGCCGTGCAGGAGCGCGCGTCGCTCTGCATTCGAGACGGCGAGCTCCATGGTGGAGATAGGCAGACGCTGCGATACACCGGAGCGCTTGTCGACTTTCTTGTCTTCGCGGGCGACGAAGGCGATTTGCTCGACGATTTCATAGATGTAGTCGGCGATTTCAGTGGTCAGCGAGCCGCGAGCGCTCCATGACTCCTGCCGCGTGATGGCTATGCCTTCGGCGACCGTCTGCGGGTAGTGGGTGCGGATCTCCGAGCCCATGCGGTCTTTCAGCGGCGTGACAATTTTGCCCCGGGCAGTGTAGTCCTCTGGATTGGCGCTGAAGACGAGGGCGACATCGAGGGCGAGGCGCACGGGATAGCCCTTAATCTGCACATCGCCTTCCTGCATGATGTTGAAGAGGGCAACCTGAATCTTGCCGGCGAGGTCGGGAAGCTCGTTCACGGCAAAGATGCCGCGATTGGCACGCGGAAGCAGGCCGTAGTGCATGGTGAGCTCGTTCGACAGATCGGCGCCGGAACGCGCGGCCTTGATGGGATCGAGATCGCCGATCAGATCGGCGACCGTGACATCCGGGGTAGCGAGTTTTTCGACGTAGCGGTCCGCGCGCGTCATCCACGCGATGGGGGTGGCTTCGCCACGTTCTGCGATGAGATCGCGGGCATGCTTGGAAATCGGCCGATAGGGGTTGTCGCGAATCTCCGAGCCGGCGACATAGGGAGCGACGGGATCGAGCAGTTCGGTGAGGGCGCGCAGGATGCGGCTCTTCGCCTGCCCGCGCAGACCGAGCAGGATGAAGTTCTGGCGGGACAGGATGGCGTTGATGATCTGTGGGACAACCGTATCGTCAAAGCCAATGATGCCGGGAAAGAGCGGGTCTGCGTTTTTCACGGCGGCCTGCTCCAGCAGGCGGCGGATGAGATTGGCGCGCAGTTCGTCCTTGACGCTGCGGCAGACGGCTGCCTCGGTAAATTCCTTGCTGGCGCGCAGCTCTCCAAGAGTAGCCGGCAAGGCCGGGCTGGACGGCGGTGTTTTCTGCGGCATGCGGGGAGAACCTCCTGGCGCTGGGTCAAGTGCCTGTCTCTACTGTACTGTTTCGAGCTGTAGATGTGGGGCGAGGCGCAAGGATGCGGCGGCTGGTTACATGATGTGCCCGTTGGCGGAGGCGCGCTCACCGGTCACGGCGGCGCTGCGCAGTTTGGGCAGGATGGCGCGGTAGTAGCTCGAAAGCGTCTCGGTGCGTTCGGCGTCGGAACGCATGGAGAGGAGCGCCTGCTGGAAGTTCAGGTCAGCCGGCATCACGGCTGCGAGAAGATAGGCAACCGGCGCATCGAGATTGAGATGCATGGAGGCGCGACTGGATCCCATCAGGTGCAAAGCCTCGAAGTGAAAGGCTACGCATTCCTCGCGCGCCGCGCGGGTCGCCGTCTGTTCCAGGTCGGGCAGGAACTCGACTTCGGCCTGCAGAAAGCTGCGGCTGTTGTCGAGTTGCACGATTTCAAAACGCTCGACGCCCTGGGCCAGGATATCGCTTCGTCCGTCCGGGTAGCTTTGCAGCACGCGTATCACCTGCGCGGTGCAGCCGACAACGGCAAGGCCATCGCGCTGCGCACGCACGACGCCGAAGGCGGCGTTGCTAGTCAGGCACTCCGCGATCATCTCGCGATAGCGCGGTTCGAAGATATGGAGCGGCAGCGGCACTCCGGGGAAGAGCACAACATCCAGGGGAAACAACGGAATCTTCATGCGCTCGCACACCTTTCGGGTTGCGACGCGGGCTCAAGAGGGAACGGGAAGAGGTTTTTCAAAAAGGGCCCATCCTGTGCTGAACGGATTCGAATCTTCACCTTCGCGATCTCGTGCTCGCGTTATTATGCACCCCGAGCGGTCACAATTTGCGGGTGTATTGTCATCCTTGCCGATTTCGATTTCGCCATGCGCAAAGGAACCGGAACCAGTGTTCGAGGATGGTTTCTCGTTGCGGTTGCGCTGCGATGCGGCGCGGAATCAGACCGAAAGCTCGTCCAGCATGGCGCTCATTTCCCGCAATGCGAGGGCATTGCCGGTGCGGCGTGCTGCGGCGACTCCGGCTTCCAGGCGCTGCCGTGCTTCGGCGTCGCGGCCGCTCTTGAGCAGCAATTGGGCGGACATCTGATAGCCGGCGGCGTAGTCGGGATGCGCGGTGGTGAGCAGCTGAAACTGGTCGAGGGCGGTGGCCGTGTCGCCCTGATTGGCGTGTTCCATAGCCAACCCATAACGTGCGAAGGCATCGTTAGGATTCTGCGCGAGGATTTCCTGAAGAAGAGCGATTTTGTCCATGGCGACCTTGCCCTTTGAGTGCAGTTCCTCCGTTGACCGTAGCATGCCGGAGCGGACCCTGCATTGCGGGTTTCGGCACGATGCCGGACACTGAAGGGTACCTACAAGAACGAAGCGAGACACGTCATGGACTTTGCCGCTCAACTGCCTACCCGTTCCGTTGCCGAATCGCGCAGCGAGATGACGGAGCTGATTCTGCCCAACGATACGAACACGCTGGGCAATCTGCTGGGCGGCCGGCTGATGCACTTCATCGACCTGGTGGGCGCGATGGCGGCTTACCGCCATGCGCGCACGCATGTGGTGACCGCCTCCATGGATCACATCGACTTCATCGCACCGGTGCACGTGGGCGATCTGCTGATTCTTAAATCTTCTGTGAACCGTGCCTTCAACACCTCGATGGAGGTGGGAGTGAAGGTCTGGGTGGAGAACACGATCGCAGGCATGCATCGGCATGTCGCCTCCGCGTATCTGACATTTGTCGCGGTAGACAGCCAGGGGCGGCGGGTGCCGGTGCCAAGGCTGCAGCCCGAGACCGAGGATGAGAAACAGCACTACGAGGATGCTGCGCGGCGGCGAGAGCTGCGTCAGAAAGAGCTGGAGCGCAAACGGCAGGCGAAGCCGCAACAGGGTGCGATGACGGGCACAGTGCGTCCGGACGAGTACTCGAAGAAGTAGAAGCTGGAGCAGCGCACGCTGCATGCGTATCATGCGCACCGACCGTGATGTCGGCAGGGATTTCGGAAGAGCCGTGCGGCCGATTGGGCTTCCGTGGCAACCATGCTGGCGCAGGCACGAGCTGGCCAGACACGCTAATCTTAAGAGATGGGCTGAAGTGCGCAAATTTCACAATGAGCAGACCGCGCAAAGATGCCCGGGGAGTGATTCGAGATGGGAGCACATGGACAACAGATGCCGCAGCCGCAGTCGCTGCCGGGCGTGAAGGCGATCATTGCGATCGGTTCGGGGAAGGGTGGGGTCGGTAAGACTACGCTTGCCGTGAACCTGGCGATTGCGATGGCGAAGTTGGGACACACGGTTGGCTTGGTGGACGCCGACATCTATGGGCCGAACGTGCCACTGATGATGGGCGCGACCGGGCAGCCACGGGTGCTTGAGGGCAACCGCATCGAGCCGCTGACAGCGCACGGGGTAAAGATGATCTCGGTGGGCTCTCTGACGCCCGGGGACAAGCCGCTGGTGATGCGTGGACCGATGCTGCACCAGATCATCCGGCAGTTTCTGCAGCAGGTGGCCTGGGGCGAGCTGGATTACCTGATCGTCGATCTGCCGCCGGACACGGGCGATGTGGTGATCTCGCTGGTGCAGACCGTGCCGTTGACCGGGGCGGTGGTGATCTCGACGCCGTCCGATGTGTCGCTGCAGGATGCACGTAAGGCGCTGGAGATGTTTCACCAGGTGAATGTGGAGGTGCTGGGCATTGTGGAGAACATGAGCCAGCTCACCTGTCCGCACTGCCATGAGGTGATCGACATTTTCTCGAAGGGCGGCGTG
>DASQRJ010000007.1:0-3261 GCA_035642955.1 Acidobacteriaceae bacterium | reverse complement strand
GTAGGCGAGAACACTGTATTGGTGAAAACGGGGAGGGCAGCGTGCTGCCAGAGCTGCGCCAGGCATTCAATCGCGACTACCGGCCCGAACTCTACCGGGCGTTGCTCGAAGATTGCGCGCGGCAGGCGCGCGCGCCGCTCGAGTTCCGCATCGCCGAGACGCCCTGTTTCTTCCCGCGTGCACTGATGCAGCAGATCGCCGACACCGGCGCCGCATTAACGCAGCAGTTGCTGGAGAATGCCGCGTTCCTCAAAGCGTCCGAGGACGCTGTCCCAGAGCGCTTCCGCGTGCCGCATTGCCCGGCCCATCCGCATTTCATGACGGCGGACTTTGGTCTGGTGCGCGAGGAGAATGGTTCGCTCGCGCCGCGCCTGGTGGAGTTGCAGGCCTTCCCTTCCATCTTTGGCTTTCAGGCCATGCTCTCCGAGAGCTATGCGCGCACCTTCAACCTGCCTGCAACTCTCGAGCGCTTTCTCAGCGGCCATGACGATGCAAGCTATTGGGCGCTCCTGCGCAAGGTGATCGTCGGCAACCACGCGGCGGAGAACGCCGTTCTGCTGGAGATCGAACCGGAGGCGCAGAAGACGCTGCCCGATTTCCATATCCATGAAGACCGTCTCGGGATCCGTACGGTCGATATCGCGAAGCTCAAGCGCGAGGGACGCCGGCTCTATTATCGTCACGGCGGTCGCGACATCCTCATTGAGCGCATCTACAATCGTGCCATCGTCGATGAGCTCGAACGAAAAGGCGTCGCATTGCCCTTCGACTATCGCGACGATCTTGAGGTCGAATGGGCCGGCCATCCCAATTGGTATTTCCGCATCAGCAAGTTCGCCATCCCCTGGCTGCATCATCCGGCTGTCCCGCCGGCGGTCTTCCTCAACGATTGGTATGACGGCCAAGGCCGCGGCCTGCTCTCTGAAGATCGCGAGCAGTGGGTCTTTAAGCCGCTTTTCTCCTTCGCCGGAAAGGGTGTGCAGTTTGGCCCCACGGATGCCGAGTTGGCATCGATCCCGAAAGACCAACGGCCCAACTACCTCCTGCAGCAGCGGGTCAGGTTTGCGCCGGTCATCGACACGCCCTACGGGCTCACGCAGGCAGAGGTGCGCATTATGTATGTGTGGCCCGATGGCGGTACGCTTGAGCCGATCGTCAGCCTTATCCGCATGGGTCGCGGCAAGATGATGGGCGTCGATCACAATCGCAACCAGGAGTGGGTCGGAGCCTCTGCCGGATTCTGCCCAAAGGAGGTATGAGCTCTATGCACGCCAATACAAATCAGTCGCAACCGTCGATCTTCTGCCTCTCGACCTACGTGAAGGGCCAACCCTTCATGCGCGAATGCGCGCACCTCGGCTGCCGTGTCGAACTCCTCACCCTCGACAAGCATCGGGATGCCGACTGGCCGCGCGACATTCTTGCCGGAGTCCACACCATGCCGGAAGACATGACTTCCGCGCAGGTCGTCAATACGGTGACCTATCTCGCGCGCTCCCGCAAAATCGACCGTATCGTAGCGCTCGACGAGTTCGATATGGAGATCGCGGCAACCCTCCGCGAGCATATGCGCCTGCCCGGTATGGGGGAATCGGCAACGCGCTTCTTCCGCGACAAGCTCTCCATGCGCGTTCGCGCACGCGAAGCCGGACTGCTTGTCCCTGACTTCATTGGCGTCTTCAACCACGACGATCTGCACCACTGGATGCAGCAAACGCCCGCGCCGTGGATGTTGAAGCCGCGCACCGATGCATCTGCCATTGGCATCCGCAAGCTGCATCAGCCGGAAGAGCTATGGCCGCTGCTGGACGAGCTGGGCGATCGGCAGTCGCATCACCTGCTCGAGCGTTTTATCCCCGGAGATATCTTTCACGCGGACGGCGTCGTCTGGGATGGCCACACGCTCGCAGCGCCGGTCCATCAGTATGGGAAGCCGCCCTTTCAGCTCATGCATCACGGCGGCGTCTTCACCACACGAACCGTGGACCGCGCCTCGATTCCGGCGAAGGAGATTCCTCAGCTTCATGAAAAGCTCATCGCAGCGCTCGGACTGGCGAATGGCGTCACCCATACGGAATGGATTCGCTCTGCCGCCGATGGCCGTTTTTACTTCCTCGAAGCCGCCGCTCGCGTCGGCGGAGCCTTCATCGCAGATGTTATCGAGCAGGCAAACGGCTTCAATCCCTGGGTGGAGTGGGCCCGCATCGAAGTCGCACTCGCCCGCGGAGAGCAGTACACCCTACCCAAGCTTCGCACCGACTACGCCGGCAGCGTGCTGTGCCTGGCGAGGGACGCAACGCCCGTCACCGATCGCTACGACGCGCCCGAGATCGTCCATCGCATGCAGAAGCGCCAACACGCCGGCCTTATCGTACGCTCCACCGACGCTGCGCGGATCGAAGCGTTGACCGAGGAATACGCACGGCGTTTTGCGGAAGACTTTCTCGCCATCGCCCCCGCTCCCGCCAAGGCGACTGCGTAGATCGCGGCCCTGAAAGACGTGGATACCTCAATCGCCAGGACTCAAGTATCAAGTATCGTAGGGCTATTCGCGGAAGCAGCATCGCGCGCGCCTTTTCTTATGCCATCGTCGTTCTGTGTCCCAATCTTCTGCGTGTTGCTGGCGGCGCTTCCGGCTATCGCGCAGCAGCCGCCTCCGTCCCCGGCGCAGCCGGGCATTGTCCCCGGAAACTTCGTCGACATCACCGCCAAGGCCGGCGTGCACTTTCAGGGACGCGCCTCCCACACGGCAAAGAAATATCTCATCGAGACGATGGGTTCGGGTGTCGCGCTCTTTGACTACGACAATGACGGATTGCTGGACATCTTTTTCGTCAACGGCGCGCCGCTCAGCGATCCCACTGCCAAGGGCACGATCCCGCAGAAGACCGGACCGGAATACTGGAACCGGCTCTATCACCAGAAGAAAGACGGCACCTTCGAAGATGTCACGGAGAAGGCCGGTCTCCAGGGCATCGGCTATGGCATGGGCGTGGCCGTCGGCGATTACGACAATGACGGCTACGACGACCTCTACGTCACCGCCTACGGAGGCAACCGGCTCTATCACAACAACGGCAACGGGACCTTCACCGATGTCACCGCGCAATCCGGCACCGCTGGCGGCGGATGGTCGACGTCTGCCGCCTGGGTTGATCTGGACAATGACGGACTCCTCGACCTGGTCGTACTTCGTTACTTGAAATGGGACTTCGATGACATCTACTGCGGCGAACACAAGCCCGGCTATCGCGCCTACTG
>DASQRJ010000006.1:0-8279 GCA_035642955.1 Acidobacteriaceae bacterium | reverse complement strand
CTCTGCCGCGGAGCGTTGGTGCGCGGCTCAGCTATCCCTGCGCGGAGATTCTCAGCGGCGTCCGGTGCCCCCACCGCTTCGCCTCCCTCGGCAATCACGACGCACTGGTGGGCTCGGCTGTCGTGGTCGATGCGCTCAAGGTCCATGGCATCCCAACGCTTGTCGACAACCATCTTCCCTTCGAGCGCGATGGCGGCCGTCTCTGGTTTGCCGGCCTGCGCAGCTCGCTCGTCGACACGCCGAATCTGGAAGATGCCCTACCGCGCCAGGCGGGGCCGAGGGAGCCCGTGATCCTGCTGGCCCATGAGCCGGACTACGCCCTCCATGTTGTGAAGCGTGGCGTCGTCGACCTCATGCTCTCCGGCCACACCCACGGGGGCCAGATCCGTCTGCCCTTCATCGGAACTCCACGGCCCCTGCTGGCCAAGGGCGGCCGGCGTTTCGTACACGGGCACTTCAACGTCGGCCCGATGCAGCTTTACGTCAACCGCGGCATCGGCACCGTCAAGCTGCCTTTCCGTTTCCTCTGTCCGCCGGAGCTGACGCTCATCACCCTGCAGCCGGCGGAATCGTAAACTCGGCTTCGACGGAACCGAGATAGAGCATTCCTCGTATAGATGTATGGCAATCGACGAAAGCTATCGTGGCTTTTCGTTAAAAAAAGCCACACCGAGATCATCTCCGCTACCGCACAGCATACGAGAAATGCTCTACCATTCCCTCCGTACTCCTGAATATCGCCGAGCGATCATGAACCGCCTCACCCGCAAGTTATGAGCGCCACCGCCTCCGTCGAAGAACCCGTAGGGGCAGTCTCACCTTCAGAGGGTCCGCTTCGGCAGGCCCTCCTGCTCGCTGCTCTCTTTGCCTTGCTCAAATTCGCTCTCCACCTCGGCGCCAATCTGTGGGAAGCGCACATCGGCTGGGGCTACTTCCGCGATGAGATGTACTACATCCTCTGCGGCCAGCATCTCGACTGGGGCTATGTCGATCACGGCCCCATCGTTGCATTGCAGGCGCGCGCTACTATCGCCCTCTTCGGCAAATCCCTCGCTGGCATCCGCATGTTCTCCGCGCTCGCCGGCGCAGCCGCGGTCTTCCTCACCGGCATCATCACGTGGGCCATCGGCGGCCGTCGTGTTGCACAGGCGCTTGCCATGCTCGGCATTCTGTTGGCGCCCGAGTTCCTCGGCCTCGACAGCTTTCTCTCCATGAACTCCTTCGAGGCTGTCTTCTGGATGACCGCCATCCTCTCCGTGCTCATGCTGCTGCGCGGCGCATCCGCGCGCTGGTGGATCGTCTTCGGCCTCGCCGGCGGCCTGGGCATCGAAAACAAACCGTCGATGGTCGTCTTCCTGGTCGCGTTGCTGATTGGTCTGCTGCTCACACCCCAGCGCCGCATCGTCTTCAGCCGCGGCGCGGCCCTCGGCGTCGTCCTCGTCGTTCTGCTGGCCCTCCCCAATCTGCTCTGGCAGATTCACTACCACTTCCCCACCCTCGAGTTCATCCGCAACGGCAAGGTGGGGCACAAGAACGTCGTGCTCTCGCCATTGCAGTTCCTCGGCGCGCAGGTGATGATGCTGAGCCCGTTCAGTGTCTTTCTATGGCTCCCGGGCGTGATCTGGCTGCTGGCCAGCCGCCGCAGCCGGCCATGGCGCTTCCTCGGCTGGACCTATATCGTCTTCCTCGTCCTCATGATGGCTACCCGCGATGCCAAGGACTACTACCTCGCGGCCATCTATCCCGCCATCTTTGCCGCCGGCGGCGTCTGCTGGCAGGCGCTGCTGAAGCGTCGCAGCACAGGCTGGCTTATCCCCGCCTACGCCGCGCTTCTGATCGTCACCGGGGCTCTCATCCTGCCTATGAGCCTGCCGATCCTCCGCCCGCAGCAATGGCTCGACTACACCGCCCGCATGCACCTGCGCAAGACGGCGCAGAACATGGAGAACGAACCTACCAGCGCCTTCCCGCAGTTCTATGCCGACCGCTTCGGCTGGCAGGAGATGGTGGATCAGGTCACCCGCATCTACAACACGCTGCCCGCCGCCGATCGCGCGCGCACTGGCATTTTCTGCGCCAATTACGGCGAGGCCAGCGCCATCAACTTCCTCGGCGCCGGCCGCGGTCTGCCCTTCGCCATCAGCGGACACAACAACTACTGGCTCTGGGGACCGCACGGCGAAACCGGCGACGTCATCATCGTCATTAACGGTGCCTCGCTCGACGAGATGCGCAAGTTCTACAACTCCGTCGAGATCGCCGGAGTCATGGACCATCCCTACGCCATGCCCTTCGAGCACCGCAACATCTACTTGTGCCGCGGGCGCAAAGGCAGCCTTGCGCAGGACTGGCCGGAGTTCAAGAATTATTTTTGATACGCATTCACCCAGGAGGCCCAGATGTACCGCTGCGTGCTTGCCTTCGCTTCATTCTGCCTTTTCGTTGCAGCTGCACAGGCTCAAGCCACAGCAGCCGATACAAAACAGCCAGATGCGAAGCGAATCGAGCAGATCATTCAGGATTCCGTGAAGGAACAGCACTTCATGGGCGCCGTTCTGATCGACCGCGATGGGAAAGTGATCGTCGACAAGGGCTACGGCTCGGCAGATCTCGAATGGAATATCCCAAATGCGCCGGACACCAAATTCCGCCTTGGCTCCATCACCAAGCAGTTCACAGCAGCCGGCATCCTGCTGCTCGAAGAGCGCGGCAAACTGAAGCTGGACGACCCAATCTCGAAATACATGCCGAACGCACCTGCTGCCTGGAAGAGCATAACCTTCTTCCACTTGCTCACCCATACTTCGGGCATTCCCAGCTACACCTCATTTCCCGACTACAGCACATTGCAGAGTCAACCGGTCACCCCGGAACAGTTGGTGGCGCGCTTTCGCGACAAACCGCTCGACTTCCAGCCAGGCGAAAAGTGGCGCTACAGCAACTCAGGCTATGCTCTGCTCGGCTATCTTCTGGAAAAGATCAGTGGTGAAAAATACTGCGACTTTTTGCAACAGAACATCTTTACGCCACTCGCCATGCACGACACCGGTTGCGACCGTAACCGCACGATCCTTCCACGGCGCGCCTCAGGTTATTCGCCCGGCCCGCACGGTCTCGAAAACGCCGGCTATATCGACATGACCGTGCCCTTCTCTGCAGGCGAGCTCTATTCCACTACCGGCGACATGCTGCGTTGGCAGCAGGGACTCTTCGGCGGAAAGTTGCTGACGCCCGCTTCGCTCAAGAAGATGGCGACGCCTTTCAAAGAGAACTACGGCTTCGGCCTCGAGATACAAACTATCCACGGGCACCAACGCATCAGCCACAACGGTGGTATCAATGGCTTCAATACCGCCGCAGCATGGTATCCGCAGGAAAAGCTCAGCATCATCGTGCTTTCGAATGTGAACGGCAATGCGCCGGACGAGATTGCCGATCGCCTTGCATCGGTTATGCACAACGAACCGGTCGTCCTGCCCTCCGAGCGCAAGGAGGTCGCCGTTCCTGTCTCCACGCTCGCCCATTATGCAGGCGTCTACAAACTCTCCCCGGAATTTTCCCTTACCGTGGCGCTCCAGGGCGATCATCTCGTCATCCAGGGAACCGGCCAGCCCACCGCGCCCATCTTCGCGTCCAGTCCCACACGTTTCTTCGCCCGTGTCGTCGACGCGGAGATCGAATTCTTCTCTGACGCCAGCGGCAAGGTCGATCACCTCGTCCTCTACCAAGGGGGGAAGGAGATAACGGGTGTCCTGCAAAAGGGTGAACCGGCGGTCCTGTCCTCTGAACGCAAAGAGGTTTCCGTGCCGGTGAGCACACTCTCGCGTTACGTCGGCGTCTATCAGTTGACGCCCGCATTCTCCATCACGATCACGCTGCAAGGCGATCATTTGGTTGCACAGGCCACGAACCAACCCTCTGCGCCTATCTTTGCCGCTAGCTCCACACGCTTCTTCTATCGCGTCGTCGACGCGGAGATCGAATTCTTTCCGGACCCCTCCGGAAAAATCGACCACCTCGTCCTTTACCAAAATGGCCGCGAGCTCAAGGGCACGAAACAGTAGAAGAATCTCTAACTTCCCAACAAACTCGCGCTACTCTAATCGCTAATCTCTCCAGGCCGGAGCCTTCGCCATCCCCGCGACGAACGCCAGCGACGCACAGTACGACCGCGAACATCAGCCGCTCGAGCGCGTCCTCGGCCTCTCGCAATCCACCGCCATCGTCGTCGGCACCATCATCGGCAGCGGCATCTTCCTCGTCCCGCAGGAGATGATGCGTGCCGTCGGCCACTCCTCGCTGGTCTATCTCGCATGGCTCGCCGGCGGGCTGCTCTCGCTCTTCGGCGCCATGACCTATGCCGAGCTCGCCGCCCGCATGCCCCAGGCCGGCGGCGAGTACGTCTACATCCGCCGCGCCTATGGCGACCTGCCCGCTTTTCTCTATATGTGGACGTGGTTTGCCGTTGCCAAGCCCGCGTCCATCGCCACCGTCACCATCGGGCTCGCGCGCACGCTCGCACTCTTCCACGCCTTTCGATGGCTCGACCACACCGCCATCGCCGCGCCGATCCCGCTCGTCTGGTCGCAGGTCTTTGCCATCGCGATGACCTGGCTCATGACCGGTCTTAACTACATCGGTATTCGCCGCGCCGCCAACTTCCAGCTGGTCTTTACCTGGCTCAAAGTGCTTCTGGTCCTGGTCATTGCCATCACCTGCTTCGCCAGCGCACACGGCCTCGCGGCGAACTTCGGCACCATCTTCACCGGCGCGGAGGGCGGCTTCGCCGGCTTCATGGTCGCGCTCATCGCGGCGCTTTGGGCCTACGACGGCTGGAACGATCTCAACATGGTTGCCGGTGAAGTCCGCAATCCGGAGCGCAATGTGCCTCTCGCGCTGCTCTTTGGCGTTGGCATCGTGGGCTTTCTCTATATCGCGGTCAATGCGGCCATCCAGTACATGCTGCCCGCCGTAGCCGTTGCCGCATCGCCCCGGCCCGCGGTGGCCGCGGTCAGCGTCGTTCTTGGCGCGACCGGAGCCACACTCGTCACAGCGGGCATGGCGCTCAGCATATTTGTCACGCTCAACGGCACCATCATGTCTGGGGCGCGCGTGCCCTTCGCCGCGGCGCGCGATGGGCTCTTCTTCAAGAAGGTTGCGGAGCTGAGCCCGCGCTTCGGAACGCCCGCTCCCTCTCTTGTGCTCCAGGCTGCGCTGAGCACGCTGCTGCTGCTCGCGGTCGGCCGCTTTCAGCAGCTCTTCGAGCTGGCCATCTTCGCCGAATGGCTCTTTTACATGATCGCCGCCAGCACTATCTTCGTACATCGCCGCCGCGCAGCACGGGAAGAGGCCACAACCTTTCGCATGTGGGGCTATCCCGTGCTGCCGGCGCTCTTCATCGTGGCCGCAGCGGTGCTGCTCGTCTACAGCTACCAGAGCAACCTGCGCAACTCGCTGCTGGGATCGGCCCTCATCCTGGCCGGTGTGCCCCTGTTCTATTTCTTTAAACGGCGGGCGACGCCGTAGCCCTGGACGACTCCCGCTTATAGATCTGCTGGCAGATCGCATGCCCGCACGAGCAGGGGGGCGCCTCCTCCCGCGCATTCTTCTCGCACCAGATGCTGCAATATTCCTTCCCTTCCGGAACCGCACACATGCACTGCGCGTGTGCACATTTCACCTGCATTGGCTTGCCTCCTGAGCCCTTGGATGCCCTAAATCCCACCCTGGAGCAATTTGGCAAGAGCACCACCGCATAAAAAAGCGACCTCCGTAATGCTGCGTTTGTGGGATGTCGAGGAGCAACCTAGGTGGAAGCGACAGACAGCAACTTCCACGTTTCAATGGACTTGCCATGATTTCTCTGGATCTAACCCGCCCAGCGCCGCTCGCCGACCGGAGCAAACCGCACCTGGTAAAGGGTCGCGAAATTTCCCTCTGCCATCACTGCAAAAAGAGCATGAGCCGCAAGAGCCTGCTCCGCTGCAATGAGTGCCGCCACGACTTCTGCCCGAACTGCCTGGATGCCTGCCGCTGCTACACCCAGGGAGGCTTCCGCGTCGGTTCCCGCCGCCGGCAGCAGCCCCGGCACTTGGCTCTGGTCACCGGCACCGGCACCGGCGCCCGGCCTCAGACCTTCTTTCTGAGATAAGTGCCCGCGCCTCCCAATTTGGGAATGCGACGGTCGATTCCCATAACGGCAGCAGCTGGCTTAAGACCGCCTCCGCACGCATTCCTCATACAGTCGCAGGTACTCTCCTGCCGGCTCCCGCCACGAGTAGTCCTTCGCCATCCCGTTCCTCTGGAGTGCCTGCCAGGCCCCCTTGTCGGCAAAGGTAGAAAAGGCCCGGTCCAGCGCGCCAATGAAGTGCCCTGGTTCATAGGGATAGAACTTGAAGCCTGTCCCCGTCTGCGCCGCGGGATTCCACTCTTCGATCGTGTCATCCAGGCCGCCCGTGGCATGCACCACCGGCACCGTCCCGTACTTCAGGCTATAGATCTGGCTCAGCCCGCACGGCTCGTAGCGTGACGGCATCAGGAACATATCCGCGCCCGCCTCGATCTTGTGCGCCATGGTCTCGTCGTATGCGACCTTCACTGCGATCCGGCCGGGATACTTCTCCGCCAGCGACCGAAACAGCCCCTCGTAGTAGGGCTCGCCCGTGCCCAGCACCACCAGCAGCAGATCGCGTGTCATCAGCTCGGGCATGATCTCCGCCAGAAGGTCGAAGCCTTTCTGCGTCGAGAACCAGGAGATGATTCCCAACAGTGGTGTGGTGTCGCTGCCGCCCTTTACGCCGAAGGCGTGCAGCAGATCGCGGCGGCAGTCGCGTTTGCCTTGCATGCGCTCCGGGGTGTAGTGCGCGGCAATCTTGCGATCCGTCTCCGGATTCCACTCGTCGTAATCCACGCCGTTCAGAATGCCCTTCAGGTCCGCCGAGCGCTTCTGCAATACGCCTTCCAGGCCGGCGCCCAACTCGCGGGTCTGGATCTCCTGCGCATAGCGCGGGCTCACCGTGCTCAATGTGTCTGCATAGATGATGCCGCCCTTCAGAAAATTCGCCTGCCCGTAGAACTCCAGACCGTCCACCGTGTACACATCCCAGGGAAGATCCAGCCGCTCGATAATCTGCGACGGAAACAATCCCTGGTGTTCCGCATTGTGGATCGTCAGCATGCACGGCACGTTGCGCATGAGGGGATCGAAGTAGTAGAGCGAGCGCAGCATCACCGGCACCAGCGAAGCATGCCAGTCGTGCGCATGGATGAGATCCGGCACGCCCAGCTGCTTCACCGCCTCAATCACCGTGCGGCAGTACAGACCGAAGCGCTCCGCGTTGTCGCTGTACTCGCCGCCCTGTGCGCCATACAGTCCTTCGCGATCGAACAGCTCCGGGCAATCGAAGAAATAGAAGCGCACGCCATTGCGCATGCCGCCATCCAACACGGTCACAAATCGGTTGTAGGAGTGGAACGGGATCGTGATGCTGGGAACCGCGACCCGCCGTTCTGTCATGTGCTTCTGCACCTGCCGGTAGTAGGGCAGGTACACCGTCACCTGATGTCCCTGGCGCGCCATTTCGCGCGGTAGTGCTCCAACGACATCGGCCAGCCCGCCCGTCTTTGCGAACGGCACGCACTCGGAGGCCGCGTACACAATATGCATTCCCGTTCCGCCCCTCTACACTGCAAATGCTGCTGCCTTGTTCCCCATGACAGCAGCGCATGTCCCGAGTCTTGAACCCGATTCTAGAGCGAAATCAGGGTAACTGTCAGACGCCTACACTTGGCGATGCAGGCTTTTCCTGAAAGAAAAGCCTGTCGACCCTTGTGTTCTTGCTTACAGTAACCCTGATTTCGCTATCGCCCCAAAGCAGCGCGCCCACAAATGCTGAAGAAACCACGCCTCGGTCAGAACTTCCTGGTAGATGCAGATGCCTGCCGCCGGGTCGTAGCCGCGCTCGGAAACATTGCGCAGAACGCTGTGCTCGAAATCGGCCCCGGCCAGGGCGCGCTCACCCGCCTGCTCGCCCGCGCTGCCGGACATCTGACTCTGGTCGAGTTCGATCCCGCCCTCGCCGCCGCCCTGTCTGCCGAGTTCGCTGCTGCCCCAAACACCGAGGTCCGCCACGCCGACATTCTCGCCTTCGACATCACCGCGTTGGCGGCGGAGCAGACAGCGGCCCGCGACGGCAAGCTCGCCATCGTCGGGAACCTGCCCTACTACATCACCTCGGAGATCCTCCTTCACCTCATCGCACACCACTCCGCCATCGACC
>DASQRJ010000005.1:0-4865 GCA_035642955.1 Acidobacteriaceae bacterium | reverse complement strand
CGGCCAGAGCCTCGGTAGTTTTACGATCCTTCTTCGCGACGCGAGTGGCAGCGGTTCCGCGCCATCTACGGGGTGAATCCACGCGCCCTTGCGGGGCGCGACGTCTAACCTTTCTCTCAAATGGCAAAGAGATGCGGGTTTCAATCCACGCGCCCTTGCGGGGCGCGACGGTACTTGTAAGCGGAACGGCAACGGGTGGCTTTGTTTCAATCCACGCGCCCTTGCGGGGCGCGACGCTTGCACAATAACGCCTCTATTGTCTTGCAGATGGCCGTGGGAATTCGCGAGCGACGTGACTTGAGTAGATTGTAGGTTCCTGCTTAAGCAGGGATTGCCGACCAAGTCCTTGTGTTTGGCAGATGCGCGAACCTCCCTGATGCGGATTGTTCGCTTCAGGTTCGCGCTAGAGGATGAGCCCTTCGGGGTCGTACCCGGCTTTGGCGCCGACGTGCTCGACGCATCGCTTCCATTCAGCTCCGAGAAAGTAGAGCGCAGGCTGTCGCTTGCCGGATCGATCGCTGCTAGCAATTTTGCCTTCAGTTGTAACCAGAGGGACGGGCCCAGCAGGCATTCGAAGACCGCGAACCGTACTCGCTGTCCGTGATTTTCGTACAATTTTGCCATTTGCCAGAGCCGCCGCTTGCCTGCCTCAGTCTGTGTCTGCGCATCGTATGTGATCAGAACCATCATCGACGCTCATCTCTCCCAAAAAGTATGGGTAGGCGTCCAGATCGCCGCGCAGGTGACGCGCCAGCAGATGTCAGCCTGACCTGAGAGCCCAAGCCGGAAGCAATGCAGTGGCAGCGTTCTGCGCACCAGAACTCCGGGACGAGACTCGATGGCCGCCGAGTGTGCCTTCTCATCCAGGAGAGCGCCTCGGCGGTGAAGCGGTTCTCCTCCCACTGACGCTCGGGGTATATCAGGACCCACCGCCGCTCGCAGAACGCGAGGTCTTGGAGGCCCGAGAGCGGGAGAAGTTCTTCCTCGGTATACATGCGTTCTTCTTTGCTTAAGCGAGGCCATCGATGAAGGTGATTCCGGACGGCAGCGACCCGGCGTTGGGCAGGGTGACGCAGTAGTCTGCGAACGAACGCGGACTCTCCACTCCGGGCTTCTTCTCGACCTTGATCTGTCCGAAGAGCTTCTCCGCCTGTGCGTTGCCGAGCTTGCTGTCGTGTTTGAAGACGTACAAGCCTCGCGCCGCCATGTTTCCTCGGGCCGACGACCGGTCGAGTTCAAAGAGATTGCCCAACGCCTTCCAGAGAAGGGCAAGATCGTCTTCGCTGAAGCCGGTCTTCGCCGCAAACATCGGGTTGATGTAGCCATGCGCCAGATAGAGACCGTAAGGGATGGTGAATTTGCGGCCCAGCGTCCCGGTCCCGGACTTGATATCTTTTTCCCCGGTGAAGGCCTGGCGGGAGATCATGTGTTCGGTGGGAAGCACCCGGTCGATAGAGCGGGCGAAGGTGATCTGGACCGGCCCGCGTACCTGACCGCAGTTGAATTGCGTCGTGCTCATCACCGCGCCGAAGGCGCGAACGTCGAAGAAGTGCCGGCACATCCACTGGCGGGCTTTCTCGATGTCGCTAGGCGCGGTGTCTTTTCCATCGGCTTTGATCGTGTCTTCGCCGACGAGTTTTTCATAGGGCAGTCTCTGGCGGCTTTCCAAGGTGTTGCCGCTCAGCACGAAGATGCCGTACCGGGATTCATCTTCGGGTTCATCCGGTGTGGCATACAGCACATAGTCGCGGATCTTGCGCTTGAGGCAGACATCAGTCACGAGACCCTGAAAGGTCTCCGGGTCGAAGCGTGGGCTGTTATCGGCATCCGGGTCGCCGTTCGGGTTTCCGTCCTGGCAATCGAAGAGAAACAGGAAGTCATAGCGGTTTCCGATCGTGCTCATTGCTCTTTCTCCTGGTCGTTTTCGTTGGTGCTTTCTTTGGATTGCCTGCGATCACGCGCTTGAGCGATGGACCAGGCCTTCTGGTGGTAGTAGCCGAGCGCAAAGAGTCCCTGGCCTTCGAGGCTGAGCTGGGCGGGGTATGCGCCCGTTGCGGTCGGCTGCAGCTTCTTATGGAGGTCCTGCAGTCGGGCGTCGATCGCATACGCGCCACCGCCGTTAAAACGGCGCAGCTTGCGGAGATGCTTCAGCGCCAAGCTTTCGATCTTAGGGAAGGCTACCGCTGGGTAGGTGGAGGCCAGGGCAAAATAGCGGTCCAGCACGGACGACTTGATCTCGCGCTCACTGGAGGTGCGCTGCAGATTTTCAAACACGGCCATCAGCCGGCCACAGATATAGGCCGGAATGGCACAGTTTTCGTCCAGCCCTTCGCTCATTTCCGTCACTCCTTTCGCTCGTTGAATGTCGTTGATACAGAGGCGAACCAGCCCCATCGGGACGCGGAGCCGCGACAGCCGCATCATGTCTTTCTTCTTCCCGCCTGTCGCCGTGTTTTCCTCCTTGGGATGGCGCAGCCGGTTGAGCGCCGCCCAGAGCATGGCGTAGCCGAGCGGCTGGGACTTACCTTCGATCGCCCTCCTGAGCAGCGCCAGGGTATGGTGGGCCGGTGGTTGGCCTTCCCGGTCGAGCACATACTCAAGCTGCCAGAGGCGGACAGGGCCGGGGTCATCCCACGGATAGGCGATGCGCAACTGTTCGTGCCACTCTTGCAGGTTCAACTTGATTCTCGCCAGCGAGTCCATCACCCAGCAGCGCACCCGCAGCCGCCCGCCATTGCCTGACAGTCCCGCCAGATAGAACATGTTCAGATCAGGGTCGGCCCGCGCATCGAGTCCGCGCAAAGCCTCGACCGTCGCCGTATCTGGCGGATCGAGGAATGCGAAGAAATCGAAGGGCTCGGGCGACCGCAGCCAGAAGATGAAACCGATCCCGGCGATGTCCTTCCTGGTTGGCTTGTCCACCTTGCCCGGCTTGAGCAGGTGGTTAAGCGCGAGCACATACGCCAATGCTCGTTCAGGTGAGACTGGGCTGTTCCGGTTCTGTTCCCAGCCGTAGGACCGGAAAGCCTCCTTATCGAAGGACATCAGAGCAACCCCGGAAGCCTGACCCCCGAGGGTGGAGACGCCCTTAATCTTCTCATGGGTTGGCGCGACGGCCCCGATCGTCCCGGAAATGAAGCACTCCCCCTCGCTGCCCTCCATTCGCTCTGAAAATTTGGCCTGATAGTACTTCCGCCAGAAGGTCCGGACGGCCGGTCGATCGACGAGTGGACCGCCGACGGAGAGCGCCACCAGCGTTCCCGGCTTCGCGTCCCGCAATGCCTCGCGAGCCCGCCCAACCTCTGCCGGATCGGCGTAGAAGCGGACGCAGGCATCCAGCCCGGCGTCAGCGGTCTCCGCGGCCGCCCTGCCGATCAGCGTCACGAAGGCCTCGTGGTGTTTCTCTGCCTTTTCCCTGTCGGAGGGTCTATCCGGCGTCCAGGCTCCAGCGCCTAGCGCATAGGCGATGTCGTCCGCGCCAAGCATGGGGTGATGGCCACTGTTACGATTCACCGGCGAACGGGGAACGCTCATTTCCATCGCGACCTGCACTTGTTTCTTGCCACGAGTATCCGTCGTGGTGCGCGGGACCACGCTCAAGAATTTTCCTTGGCTGGAGATTTCTAGCTGCCACGGGACGGGTTTCTTTTCCCAGGCTGCGTCATTCAGTTCGCTGGCGAGACGGGTGTCCGCGTAGCTCGCTAGCGCTTGTAAGAGCATTGCAGGACCTCCGTGCGGTTTTGATCCTGCGGCAGGACGAGGTCGGGGCGCGTGTCCATCACTCCGTTTTCAAGCCGGGCATCGAAGAAGGCCGCCCGGTTTCCACCCGGCAGGAATGCGATGTCATAGAGCATGCGGCCGATCTCCATCGAGTCGGGGATCGGCTTGTCCTCGGGCAGCGGGTTGGAGAACTCTGCGGCGAACTCGCGGCAGCCGAGATACGGTCGCTGGAAGCATTGCCCCTTATCCGCACGCCGCTTCATCATGGACACGTACTTCTCCGGCGTATTGTCACCCGAGGTATCGAAGACATGGGGGTAGGCGTGGATCCAGTAGGCAACATCGCGAAGCATGGTGGTGTTGCGAGGCGTTCCGTCCGTGCCCTGGCCAGCGCCGGCGACCTGCGGCTCGAACTGCGATGGGTCCCGCATCCACCGCTTTACCGCGGAGGGCGCGAGTTTGCTCTGTACCTCATTCCGCAGTACGCTCACGTACCGAATGGGTTTGAGTACAGTGATACGGGTCACAATCCACCGCATCTGCGGACGCCAGCAGATCGCATCCAGTACGTTGCGTGCTGCGGAGGGAGTGATGATCGGGTAGGTGAAGCGTTCGACCTTGGTCTCCGGGCGCGTGAAGCACGCAAGTTCCCCGGAGACCCTCACTTGAATGCTGGGCGTGGACATGGGCAGACTTCTTTCACAGGTAGTTGAAGCATTCCCCTTCGCGCCGAGCCAAAGAGGAGTGGTCTTGGAGCCGGTTAACGATCAGGAAGGGTTTTGACCCTCCCCAGCTAAGATTCAAAGAACAAGTTTTTCCGCCCCCGGCTCGAAGTTCAGGCCCAGCCTTTCGTCATAGGCATAGTCTGCGGGCGATCCAGATCTTGCTCCCATTCGATAACTCCTCGATGAAGCCGGATACATGGCGAAACTCTGACGGTCTCAGCCCGACGACATGTCGTTGCCGCAAAGACGGGCATGGCGGACGAACTCGGCGTCTCTAGGGCGAGCGAATTCCGCAAGCTGACCAGCGAGTTCGGATACTGCTTCCAGGTGCTGGGCCAGCGACTGCCAGCCTTCCCGGGGAGTCCGAAGCGCCATCCTGCGCCCTTCCGGAATGTGCCCAATAGGTAGTCCAAGTTAGAC
>DASQRJ010000004.1:0-6731 GCA_035642955.1 Acidobacteriaceae bacterium | reverse complement strand
AGAAGTTGTAAAGCAGCGGCCACCACCGGTTGTCGTCGTCGATCACGGAGCGCAGTGTATTCAGCATGAGCGCGCCTTTGAAGTACTGATCCTCGGGTGGATCGCCGTCGACGCCGCGTTCGGTGACGATGGGACGCTGATTCTTGATCTTCGGCTTGAGGCCGTTCAGATATTCGATCGCATCGTCATGCCCCCAGCGGTATTCCACGTATAAGCCTTCGAGATAGGTGGTCCATCCCTCATGGATCCACATATCGGAACGATCGGCGGCCGTGATGCTGTTGCCGAACCACTCGTGGCCGCTCTCGTGAATGATGATGAAGTCGAAGCGTGTGCTGATGCCGACACCGGCCCAATCGCGCCCCAGGTAGCCGTTCCGGAACTGGTTGCCGTAGGCCACCGCGCTCTGGTGCTCCATACCTGCGTAGGGCACCTCGATGAGTTTGTAACCGTCCTTGATGAATGGATATGGGCCGAAGTAGTGCTGGTATGCCTCCAGCATCTCTTTCACCTGAGAGAACTGTTGCTTTGCCTTGTCGAGGTCGCCGGGCAGCGCGTAGTAGTCGAGCGTCAGGTCGCCGAGCTTGTTGCTGAAGTGCTGATAGTTGCCGATGTTGAGCGCGACATCGTAGTTGTTGATGGGATAGTGCACCATCCAGTCCCAGCGCGTGTAGCCATCGCCAAGATCGGTCTTGCCCAGGAAGCGGCCGTTCGAGACATCCACCAGATCGTTGGGCACCGCGACGCTGATCTCCATCTCTTCGACCTCGTCGCGCCACTGGTCTTTATTGGGCCACCAGATGCTCGCGCCGTCGTCCTCGCAGGAGGTGAAGATCCAGGGTTTTCCATCCGGGTCCTTGCCGAAGGTGAAGCCGCCGAATCGGCCCGTGGTGAGCGGGTGGCCGGAGTAATAGAAGTCAATCGAATATTCCTGGCCGTTCTTGAGCAGCTCGGGGAAGTCGATGAAGACCGCGCCGGAGTCGCGCTGGTATTGCAACACTGTGGTGCCGAGCAGGATCTTGTCGATCTTCAGCGCATCGTTGAGATCGAGCTGGATGCGATTGCCGTCGTGAAGCATGCGGAAGCGGATGGTGTTCTTCCCGCTGATGACCTGCTTCTCCGGATCGACACGGATATCGAGATGGTAGGAGAGCAGATCGTTGTTCGCGCGATAGGGACCGTAGGCTCCGCGCAGCATGGCCGCGCGCGTGCCTGGCTGAACCGCCGGTTGCGGACGCGGCGTGTATTGCGAGCCCACTTCGGACGAGGGGTTCGCGGGTTTTGCCGCTGTGCCCGTCTGAGCAGGAGAAGCCAGGGAAGCGGAGAGCAGCGCGACAGAAACAGGAAGCAGGCAGCGGCGGAAGAAAAACATGGCACCAGCGTAACTGATGGCGAGGCCTGCGAGAGAGTTATGCGGCGCGTGTGAGCCAACTCTTCATGGTATGTGCGTCCACCAGACCCGCTTGCTGGAAGTGAAGCTTGCCGCCAGCGAATACGGCGAAGTTTGGGATGCCGCGGACGTTATACCGCGAGGCAAGTTCGGGGAAGGTTTCCGTATCGACCTTCAGCACGACGGCGCGGCCTGCGAGGTCGTGCGCCACCTCGGCAACATGCGGCGCGGCCATGCGGCACGGGCCACACCATTCTGCCCAGAAATCGACGAGGATCGGCACTTTGCTGTCGCGCACAATCTCGTCGAACTCCGCAGGGCTGACCTCGACGGGTGCTGCCACGGGAGACAACGGCGCTTTGCAGGCGCCACACCGTCCGGTGTCGGCAAGGTGTTTGCCGGGAATTCGATTGGGCTTCCCACAGGCGAGGCAGTTGCGGATGACGGGCATGGCGGAGTCCTTTCGTGACCTGACGAGTCTCAGTCGGTGCCGAGGGCGAGCGGTGTGCCGGCGATCTGGCTGGTTGCTTCCAATTCCTGGTCCTTGTACTGGAGACGGTAGAGCTTCCAATAGATGCCGCGCTGCGCGAGAAGCTGCTGATGCGGGCCGTGTTCGCGGAGCTGGCCTTTGTGCATGACGAGGATGGTGTCCGCGCGCTGGACGGTGGAGAGGCGATGCGCGATGACCACCGAGGTGCGGCCGGTGACCATCCGGTCCAGCGCGGTGCGGACGCGGATCTCGGTTTCGGTGTCGACTGAGGAGGTGGCTTCGTCGAGGATGAGGATGCGGGGACGATGGGCGAGGGCGCGCGCGAAGTTGATGAGCTGCTTCTGGCCGGTGGAGAGGCCGGCGCCACGCTCGCGCAGCGGCTCGTCGAAGGCGTGCGGCAGAGTGCGGATGAAATCGAGCACGTTGACTTCATCCGCGGCGCGTTCCATGTCGGCATCCGAGATCGACTTGGTGCCGAGACGGATGTTTTCGGCGATAGTGCCGGTGAAGAGAAACGGGTCCTGCAGAACGACGCCAAAGTGCTGGCGCAAGGTGGTGAGATCGTGCAGTCGCACGTCGATGCCGTCAATGAGCACCCGGCCGCGTTGCACATCGTAGAAGCGCATCATCAGCGAGATGATGGTGGTCTTGCCGGCGCCGGTGTGGCCGACGATGGCGGCAGTCTCGTTGGGCTCGATGGCGAAGGAGACGCCGCGGAGGATCCACTCGACGCCGATGGCATCGAGGTCTTCCGGGGATGCGGCGGCGATGACTGAAATTTGCTCGGGCGTGAGGCGCTCGTAGGTGAACCAGACGTCGCGGAACTCGATGCGGCCGGCGCGCGGGCTGGGCACCGGGTCCGGGGGTGCGGTGATTTCGGCCGGCGTGTCGAGGAGTTTGAAGACGCGCTCGCTGGCAGCCATGGCAGCTTGCAGGATGTTGTACTTGTCCGAGAGGTCCTGGATGGGGCGCCAGAAACGCTGCGAGTACTGGATGAACGCGACGAGGATGCCGATGGTGACGGTGCCGCGCAGCACGCCGCGGCCGCCGACCCAGATAACCAGAGCTATAGCAATGGAGGAGAGCAGTTCGACTGCGGGGTAGTAGAGCGCGTAGGCGAGGATCGCATCCTTGAAGGCGACCAGGTGGGTCTTGTTGACGGCTTCGAAGTCGGTGTAGGCACGCTGCTCGCGGCCGAAGAGCTGCACCACGCTCATGCCGGTGACGTGCTCCTGGGTGAAGGCGTTGATGCGCGCGATAGCGGTGCGGATGCGGCGGTAGGAGCCGCGCACGCTGATGCGGAAGAAGCGCGTGATGAGAACAATGACCGGCAGGACGGCGAAGGCGATCAGCGCGAGCCGCCAGCTCATGGTCAGCATGACGATCACGATGCCGAGCAGGACAAAGACGTCCTCGAAGATGGCGAAGACGCCGGAGGTGAACATCTCGTTCAGCGCGTCGACGTCGGAGGTAAGGCGGGTGACCAGGCGGCCGACAGGGTTGCGGTCGAAGAAGGCGACGTGCATGCGCTGCAGGTGACGGAAGATCTCCGAGCGCATGTCGTACATGATCTTCTGGCCGGTCCACTGCATCAGGTAGGTCTGCGCGAACTCGAGGACATAGGAGAAGCAGAGCGCTCCAATGTAGATGAGGGCGACCTGGGTGATGCCGGCGGCCGGTGAGGCGCTGAGATGGCGGCCGAGCCAGGATGACTTGCCGGTGACGTCGTGCGTCATGTAGCGGTCGACGGCAACCTTGGTGAGGTAGGGGCCGAGGATATCCGCCAGTGCCTTCAACACGATGGCGGCAAGCGAGATGCCGGCCTGCCACTTGTAGGGCCGCAGGTATTTGAGCAGCCGGCCCATGAGCCGGCTGTCGTATGCCTTGCCTACGACATCGTCTTCGTGAGCGGCGGGCTTATGGTCCGGCTTCTTCTCCGGATGGGGCTGCTTCGCGCTCGGGGACCTGACTTCGGACATGCCTTCCTTATTTTAGCTAGATGGGAGAATAGATGAATGAGCGCGACGCTTGGCCTCTATATCTCGGTGCCTTTCTGCAGGGCGAAGTGCACCTACTGCAACTTCGCCTCCGGGGTCTTTCCGGCGAGCGAGCATGGGCGGTACGTGGAGCGCGTGTGCGCGGAGATTCGTGGGGCTCGAGGCAGGGCGGAACTCGAGGGTTGGCTGCTGCCGGAGCGGGCGGGCAGCGTCTATCTGGGCGGCGGAACACCGAGCACGCTGGAACCGGAGCGTCTGCGGGAGATCTTTGCCGCCGTCCGCGAAAATTTTACGGTCGAGCGGGATGCGGAGATCACGATCGAGTGTGCGCCCGGGCAAATCGCCCCGGACTTTCTTAAAGCAATGGTTGAAGTTTCAGCGACACGCGTGAGTCTGGGCGTGCAGTCGATGGTAGATGCCGAGGCAGCAGCGACGGGGCGGATGCACACTCGGGCGATCGTTCAGGAGGATGTCCGCAGGCTGCACGATGCAGGCTTGGCGGTGAATGTGGACCTGATTGCCGGACTGCCGGGGCAGACGATGTCAAGCTGGATGGAGTCGGTGGAGGCAGTGTGCGGGCTTGGCATCGAACACGCGAGCCTGTACATGCTGGAGGTGGATGAGGACTCGCGGCTGGGCCGGGAGCTGATCGGGGGTGGCGCCCGGTATGGAGCAGCGCTGGTGCCGACCGATGACGCGGTGGCTGCGATGTATGAGGCAGGATGCGAGCGGCTGGAGCAAGCAGGATTGGCGCAGTATGAGATTTCGAATTTTGCGCGACGCGGTGCGGAGTCGCGGCACAACCTGCGCTACTGGCGGCGAGAGCCATACCTTGGCGCGGGGCTGGACGCGCACTCCATGCTCCGCCACCGGGACGGCGGCGTGGTGCGCTTCGGAAATACGGATGAGCTTGCCGGCTACCTCGCGGGCGACACGGAGGCCGAGGTCGAAGTCGAGGTCGAGCGCGTGGACCGTGCAGCGGAGCTCGAGGAAAGCTGGTTTCTGGGACTGCGGCTGGTGGAGGGCGTGTCGCTGCCGGCGTTGCGCTGCGAGTTCGGTGACGACGCTATCGCAGTGTTCGATGAGGCAATCGGTGAGCTTGTCGGGGATGGGCTGCTGATGCGTGAGGGTGATCGGGTCGCGCTGACGATGCGCGGGCGCATGCTCTCGAATGAGGTCTTCGGCCGGTTTCTCGGGGTGGCAGCGGAGCTTATTTCGACCGAGCCGGGGGAGTTGTTGCTGCCGACGCGGTAAGGTGCGGGTCGGCTTGCGGCGGCGCCGCCCGGAGCAGGCGGCGTATGTAGGTTTCTACCGTGTCGCGCTCGCCCAGCCCAACGGTGGCAATGCGCACGATACCGGCGCGATCAATGTAGAACGACGTTGGAAGATAGTCGCAGCAGCCGTAGTCGGTATATGCCTTCGTGTTGCCGTAGAGGACGGGATAGTTCAGGTTCATCTTGCGGGCGAAGCCGGGGACTTTGGGCAGGTCTTCGGGGTAATCCTTGTCGATACCGAGGACGGTGAATCCCTGCGAGGCATATTTCTGCTGCAGCGCGATGAACCAGGGCATTTCCACCTGGCACGGTGCGCACCAGGTAGCCCAGAAGTTGATGAGCACAGCTTTTCCACGATAGTCGGCAAGCGAGACCGGGTGACCTGCGAGATCGCGGAGCGCGAACTCCGGCGCCGGCCTTCCGAGAAGTGGCGAGGTCACTGCGTCCGTCTCTTGCGCGGCGGAGGGTTCAGCGGACGCTGGTGATGGCGGCGTTGGTGAGGGCGGTACATAGCGATGCTGATAGCCCGACCACAGAATGAGCGCGAAGCAGGCGAAGACGACAGCGAGGATGAGAAGGCGGCGAGACATCAAAGCGGATTCACCATGACTGTACCTCTAGAGTCTCTCGCAGCAAGAATCAACGACGCACCTTTCGCGGTTCCCACTAGAAGCTGTCTCATAAAGCCGCAGATGCCGAGCGCGTCCCGGGTGAGACCCGCCATCAAAGCGGGTCTCATGCCGTTCGACAAACCCGCAAGACCATATATGAGACAGCTTCTAAACAAGCTGCCCGATGGACAGCGTATTGCCGTCGGGATCTTTGAACCAGGCGATCCTGGCGCCGCTGGGGGAGGTCCAGATGCCGAGTTCGTCTTGGGGCCCCATATAGTCGTAGCGCTCAAACGTGACCCCCCGCGCGGTCATGTCGCGGACATCCCGCTCGATGTTGGAGGAGTCCCAGCCCAGAATGGTGAAGGGCGCCGGCGTAAACGAGCCGGTGCGGGTAATGCGGATAGTGTTGACCCCGGATTGGAAGATGACTGCGAACTGGTCTTCGGAGATGAAGCGCAGCCCGACTTTCTTTTCGTAGAAGGCGCGGGCAGCGTCACCGTCGCGCGTGGGGATAAAAGCCATGAGAGTGCCGAGAGCGGCCATGCGGATGTCCTTTCAGGCTTGCGATCGCCCTTACTCTACACCAGTTGCGGGATGCGAAGGAGAAGTGCAAGACTGGCAGGCGCGTCCGTGATGTGAAAGCAGGGAGGTGGCGTCATGCGCTGTCGCATTGGGAGCTTGTTGCTGGCCGCGTTGGTCTGGATGGGTGTTGCCGGCGGTCAGAATCCGACGAAGCCTCCGGTGGTCGATCCAGGCTTGACGCGCTCCATGGACCAGGTGCTGAAGGATGTCTCCAGTATCCAGCCCGGAATGACTCGATCAACACTGCTTCGCGTCTTCACGACAGAAGGCGGCCTTTCCATGCGGGACACGCAGCAATTTGCCTACCGGCGCTGCCCGTATATCAAGGTCATTGTGAATTTTCGGCGACCCGATGACGCGGATGACAACTGGAGTGGGGCGCCG
>DASQRJ010000003.1:0-2323 GCA_035642955.1 Acidobacteriaceae bacterium | reverse complement strand
CACCATCGTGCGCGGGGCGCACCACCAGTTCCACCCGCGCATGGTCGACAGGCAGCGCGGCACATCGCCGAGCCACCGTACGCACCCACTCTTCGTGAAGCAGGAAGTCGGACCTCGGCACCGGGTGCACCATCAGCACATCGATATACGACCCAACTCCAGAGGCAGCCTGAGGCTCATCGAGCGCATCCGCAAGCTCCACTCGCTCCGCATCGCTCAGTTGCCACCGATCGCACTTCGTCGTCATCAACAGACCATGCGGGGCGTTCAGCAGCCTCAGTGCCCCTGCCATCTCCGGCGACGCAGCCGCTTCGGGCAGCGCGGCGATACGAGCAGACTGCGTCTCCGCATCCACTCGCAAGTCCACCCACCCCAGCCCGGTCGCAGCGTCCAGCCAGCGCGTTTCGATCACCGGATCGTCCGCGCCTGCCAGAACACTCCAGTCCGCCTCCATCACAGCGCCTCCGCCTGCGCATGCAGGAAATCGAACAACAGTCGCTCGGCCCAATAACCGTCATAGTCGACGGCTGGTGCAAGAAACGCGCAGTGGCCGCCGTGCTCCGTCTCAATCAGATGGACCTGCGGATTTGCCAGCAGCGTGGCCCGCGTCTCCGGCAGCATGCGGATAAACGGATCGTCCAGCGCATGCAACACCAGCGCCGGAATCGCGATGCCGTCCACAACTCGCGCACTCGATGCACGGTGGTAGTAATCGTCCGCGCCGGCAAAGCCGCAGTACGGTGACATCACGCGGTCGTCGAACTCACGCAGCGAACGAACCCCTCGGCTTCGCTGGGGATCGAAGATCTGCGGAAAGAGCTCGCACTTATGTACGTACCGCTGGATCAGCCCGCGCAGAAACTTCCATTCATAGATGCGGTTCGCGGGCTCGTGCAGGGCATCCGCCGACGGCGCAAGGTCGACCACCGGCGACACTCCGGCGACCGCACGCAGCAGCGGCGCCGCCGTGTGGCCCAACTCGCCTGCCAGCTTCAGCACCAGATTGCCGCCCATGGAGTAGCCCACCAGCGACCATCGCTCGGCGCCGCGCGTGCGCTGGTACTGCCGCACCACCGCCAGCACATCTCCGGACAACCCGGAGTGATAGAGTGTCGGGCATTCGCGCTCCGTCCCGCCGCAGTTGCGCATGTTCATGCGCACCACATTCCATCCCGCGGCGTAGAATCGCGCGGAGTTGCCGCGCACATACTGCGAATTCGACGAGCCTTCGAGCCCATGCAGCAGCAGCACCGTGTCCCGCCCGGCCTGCGGCTGCCAATGGCTCTGGCACAACACCCGGCTCGACGGCATCGCATCGCGCGCAGACTCCACCTCGATCAGTTCATTCTCCGGGGGTGGCAGGACGGCATTGCGTGGAAGATAATTGCCCGCCAGTGTCTGCAGGTGCCCATTGCGCAGAAATCTGCGCGGCGTGAACTTGTTTTGCCACCAAGCGACGCTCTTCGCCGCCGATTCGGCCAGGGTGACCATCACTGCGCCAGTGCCTCCAGCACCGCGCGTGCGCGCAGCGGGCCATCCGGCGCGTCCTCGTGCATGAAGTACGCATACACATCACCGTCTTCCGCGTCTTCGGCGAAGCGCCGCGCTAATTCCTGCAACTCCGCTTCGCTATAACTGCTGCGCCGCAGCCGGTAGCAGATAAAATCTGCCGTCCGCCGTTGCGGCGTCTGCAATTCGTCACTTTCTGCGATACATAATGCGGCGTGTCCCTGCTCCAGCGCCGCATAGGTCGGCTCCTCAAACCACGACTCGTGCCGGAACTCAAAAGCAGCCCGCAGCTTCAACCGCGTCAGGTCGTCTAGAAAGCTCTTCAGCCGCTCCGTGTCAGCCCGGAAGTTCGGCGGCAACTGGAAGAGCACCGCGCCCAGCTTCCCCGCTCGTTCGGCCGGCAGGAGCGCCGACTTCAAAGCTGCCAGCGCATCGCCACACTCACGCAGCCGCTTCAGGTGCGTAATCGCCTGGGGCGCCTTGAACGAGAAACGAAATCCCTCCGTCGCTGCGTCCAGCCATGTGGTCAGTTGTTTTTCCGTAGGCAACTGCCGGAAGGTGAAGTTCACCTCCACAGAGTTCAGTTGCGACGCGTAGTATGCCAGCATGCGGGCGGCGGGCGTCTTCGCCGGATAAAAGCCCGGCTTCCAGCTCGCATAAGCCCAACCGGAGGTGCCGGCGTAGACGTTGTGCGGGTGGGAGTGCATGATGAGGAAGGTGAAGCGAGAGCATCTTGGGGCGGCTAGTGGGGATCGAACCCACGACATCCTGAGCCACAGTCAGGCGTTCTGCCGCTGAACTATAGCCGCCGTGA
>DASQRJ010000002.1:0-6579 GCA_035642955.1 Acidobacteriaceae bacterium | reverse complement strand
GCCAGCCGCTGTACGCCGTCCAAGAAGTCCCGGCCGCTCATCTCCCCATGAATAATGCGGTTGTAAAGTTGTACGGCTTCGATTCGGCAATTTAGGTTTCGGAGGTTCCATCGCTCTCACCCCGCTGCGGGGAATATCACTATCCCCCTTTGGAAAGGGTGTCGGGCTTCTAGAAAGCCTTCCCGGTCTCAACCAGCAACGGACTGTCCCCAGCCTGCAACTTACTTCCGGCCAACGGTTGCACGTTGCCGGAGAGATCGCGGACCTCTGTATATTGCTCCGGCACTTGATAGCTCACCGTTTTGCTTGAGTTCCAGAGGACAAGCGCCTGGTACCCGCCGGCCCGGTTCAGCGTGCAGCTCCAGGTCCCGCTTGCATCCGGTGCGCACCCCAAGGTCATCGACGCGCCCACCATCCACTGTTGAACGGCGGCGTACGATGCAACGTCCGGATCGGCGCCGGAGCCTGGACTCCATAGGCCGCCCCAGCTGCCGCCATCGTAGGCGTACCAAACAAACCGGCTTATCCCTTGAGACCATTGCAGGAGATAGTACTTGGCTATGAAAGCTGCCCGGTTTCCACTTCCATAAAGTACGTCATCAGGGTCCCCGGCCCAGTCGGCTTCCGTGTCCCATAGAGGCTTACTACCCTGGCCGTGCGCCCTCATCACCTCCCGGTAACTCGACACCACGGGGACAATCGACTCAGCCTGGCTATTGCAATAGCCATGGAAGGAGATGATGTCCGCATAATCCCCTCCGCCCCCGGCGAGATACTTGTCGAGCCACGCTGGACCACCGGACGCGCTCACCGTGGGTGTGATCACCTGCGCCGCCGGGTTAATGGATTTGATGATGCGGTAAGCATGCTGCGCCATCGTAAGCATCGTCTGCATATCGCCGCAGTAGTACTCGGGATCCTGTGGCTCATTCCACAGTTCCCAATAAGTAATGCCGGAGCCTGCGTGAGAGACAATAGCGGTTACATAATTATCCCAGTTTCTCAGATCGGCCGGCGGAGCGCACTCGCCCGGCCCGTAGGGACCAGGAGCGCCCGGTTGCGACGACGCCCACTGGGGCGTTCTTCCAAATGTGTAAATCACATCGGCGCCGCGCGCCTGGTTCAATTTGATGTACGCATCCAGCGGTTCAAAATCGTAGACCCCGGCGGAGGTGTTGATGTCCGCCCAATCAAGCGTAGGAAAGGAATCCCACGTTCGCGTCGTTCCATAGTCAATGGGGGGATTCACATGCTCGGAATCGAGCACCGTCATACCAAAGTACGCGCGTGGGATGACGCCGTCATCGCGAGAAACAAAAGAGGTACCACAGGCAGTGAATAAGCTTGAAAGCAGCCCAGCCAGCAGTGAGACCGACAACAGTTTGACCGTGCGGAAATTCAAGGCTTAGCTCCAATCGCTTGCAAAGACTAAGTCCGGCGCGGTCGCGGAAGAATACCACTACAGTGGATGAATGGGCGCGTTCAGGGCACGGCCGATAACTGAATCGTTCCAAACTAAGGCGTTCATGACATATTTGACGGCAAGTTTCGTATGCTTATCCCGTCCAGGATTCTCGGAGTGTGCCGATGGACATGCAAGAGGAATTAATAGCTGAGTACGATCGGGAACTCGCATCGACGCGAAAAATGCTGGATGCGATTCCCGCCGACGCCGACCTGAACTGGAAGGCCAACCCGAATGACTGATTTCTGCGTTATCGGTGAGCCGTCAGGCAGAGGTATACCGGGTGATTCTTCCGTTTAGAGCATTTTCCCTGTAGGTATAGAGCGGCCGACGGAAGCTCTTGTGGCTTTTCGTTAAGGAAAAGCCACACCGAGATACTCTCCGCTGTCTCACAGCATCAGGGAAAATGCTCTATTGCTCGTGCAGGAGCTGTGCCGGATCGACATGGAGGGCGCGGCGCACGGGTCCGACCACCGAGAGTGCCCCTGTGAGCAGGATGGTCAATGCAACCGCACAGAGCACGAAGGGATCCTGGGCCGATGCCTGGTAGACGATCGCCGAGAGCACCCGGCTGGTGGCGATACCGAGCAGCAGTCCGATGACGGAGCCGGATGCCAGCAGGGTCAGCATACGACCGAGCGCGGCGGAGAGAATCTGCTTTCCCTGGGCGCCGAGCGCGACCCGAATGCTCAGCTCGCGCAGACGCCTGCTAACGGTATACGAGGCCAAACCAAAGGTTCCGGTGATGGAGAGCAGCAGTCCAAAGGCGCCAAAGATGCCGAGCGCAACCGTCGCCACCTGGGCAGGGAAGAAGCTGAAATAGAGCGCGCTGGACCAAGGACTGCAAAGACGGATAGGGATAGCAGAGTCAAGGCCCTGGAGGGTTTTCCGGATGGTGGCGGCCATCTCGGCCGCGGCGGCTCCCGTGGAATCCGGCCGGGTCCGGACAATGAGCGATACCGACGCAGACGGTTGCTGCAAGATGGGGAAGAACACCGCGTCATCCGGATCTTCGGCGGTCAAGAAGTACTTTCCCTCTTGCGCGACGCCGACGACCTGGACGGATTTGCCGGAGCTGTTCTTGAAGTAGCGGCCGACCGCATGTTCGGTATGGAAGAGCTGTCGCGCGAACTCCTGGCTCACCACGGCGACAAGCGGTGTCTTCGCGGTATCGGTAGCGCGGATGTCGCGGCCCTCCATGAGCGGTGTTTGCGCAGCGGCGAAGTAGCCGGGAGAGACGCTGAAGTAGTAACTCTCGAATGCCTTGTTGGAGGGTCTGAAGTCGGTGGTTTGCTGAGTGTAGATCGAGGTGGTGACGGTGTCAGCGAGGGGTGTGGTGTTGGCGTAGGCGGCTGCTTCCACGCCCGGCAGATGCGACACTGTGTCCTGCAAATGCTTCTGGAATTGTTCGGCCGACTGGGCAGTGTAGCCGGCCGGGCTGAGATCGAACTTGGTCAGGACCGCGTTGCGCGGATTGACTCCCAGATCCATGGTGAGGGTCTTGCGCAGGCCGCGCAGCGAGACAAAGGCAGCCGTGACGGTGATGCAGCAGAGCGCGATCTGTGCCGCCAGCAGCACGTCGCGCAGCGCCCAGCGGCGTCCTGCGACCGACTGAGTGCCGCCGCTCTTGATGGCATCGTTCGGATCGGCTTTGAAGATCTGGCGCAGCGGCATGAGCCCGAAGAGAACGCCGGCGAGCGCCGAGATCAGGAAGGCCATCACGATCAGCGACGGCTTGGGATAGACGAGGAACTTGATGGGATAGTCCGCAGGCGGCGCCCACTGCGACAGCCCGGTGAGGGCGAGCCAGGACAGACCGCAGGCGCACGCGCCCCCGAGCATGGAGATCAGAAAGGCTTCGACCAGGATCTGGCGGACGACGCGCCACCGGCTCGATCCCACGGCCAGACGGATGGCAATCTCGCGGGTACGGTCTGCGGTGCGTGCTGCGAAGAGGCCGCCAAGGTTGGCGCACGCTGCCAGCAGCACAATCCCGGCCAGAAGCATCACGCCCGCCAGGAAACGACGCGCAGGACGAGCGATGAAGTCTCCGGCCAGACCGGGGGGAGCTACCCAGAACGCTACGTTGTCTTCTTCCTTCGGATTCTGCCGACGGATCCGAGCGGCAATGGTTTTCAGCTCCGCCTGCGCTTGGGGCAGCGTGATCCCGTCCTTGAGGCGCGCAATGGGGAAGACAGGCTTGGCCAGCCGATCGTTGAGCCAGTTGATTCCATCGAGCGACGCCTCATTGGCCATGGGAACGAAGAAATTAGGCTGGAGGAATTTCCAGGTACCGTTGAAGCCTTCCTGGGTAACGCCGACGATGGTGTACGGATGCTTGTTGATGCGGATGGTCTTGCCGACCACATTGGGATCCGCGCTGAAGAGGCTCTTCCATGCCGGCCAGGAAAGCACAACCGCCTGGGAGGCGCCAGGGTGGTCATCGTCGGCGCGGGTCAGCAGGCGCCCGAGGGCGGGCTTGATCGCGACTGCCTCGAAGTACTGACCGCTCACCTCTTCTCCCCAGACGGGCTGGGTAGTTCCGTTGGCTTCCAGTCCGAAGACGTTCATCGACTCAGCCCCGACGGCAGAAAACACGGTGCTGTTGTCGCGCACGTCGCGCACCTCCGGGTAGGAGAACGCCGGGTAGCCGTGATCCAGGTTCGAGAAGGTGATGACGCGGTCCGGCTGCGGCACATTGATCGGCTGCAGGATGATGGCCTGCAGCACGCCGAAGACGATGACATTGGCGGCGATGCCCAGAGCGAGGATGAGGACCGCTGCCATGGAGAAGCCGGGCGCGCGGCGCATCTGGCGAAGGGCGAATCGCAGGTCTTGCAGCAGGCTGCTCATGGCTGGTCTCCCGGTGTCGGAATGTGCTGGTGCCGGATACAGAGCAATTTCGCAGCCAGCGTAGCGCGGCGGCATCCCGATGAAAACAGGTTTGTTGGCGTCTGCAGCAGGATTGCGTCCGCAGGGCGGAGTGTCCGGATGGCGCGCCAGGGTGTCCATTGGCGAACAGCAGGGGTGTGGAGTTTTCCTGCGGCGTGCGTTTGCCAGAGCCGAGAACAATAATTATTGTTGTTAAGTAAGTTCTGTTTAAAAGGAGCCTCCCCATGGCAACTGAAGCCAAATGCCCGTTTCCGGGCCACGCCGCCAAGCCTGTTACCGAGAACCGCCAATGGTGGCCGAACACGCTGCGTGTCGACCTGCTGAACCAGCATTCGTCGAAATCCGATCCGCTGGTGGCGACGTTCAACTACCGCGAGGAGTTCAAGAAGCTTGACTACGAGGCGCTGAAGAGCGATCTGCGCAAGCTGATGACCGATTCGCAAGACTGGTGGCCGGCGGACTTCGGCCACTACGGCCCGCAATTCATCCGCATGTCCTGGCATGCCGCCGGCACCTACCGGCTGAGCGACGGACGCGGCGGCGGTGGGCGCGGACAGCAGCGCTTCGCTCCGCTCAACAGCTGGCCAGACAACGTGAATATCGACAAATCGCGCCGCCTGCTGTGGCCAATCAAGCAGAAGTACGGACAGAAGATCTCCTGGGCCGATCTGCTGATCCTGACCGGCAACGTGGCGCTGGAGACGATGGGCTTCCGCACCTTTGGCTTTGCCGCCGGCCGTGAAGACACCTGGGAGCCTGACCTGGACGTGAACTGGGGTACTGAAACCGCGTGGCTGGCCCACCGGCCTCTGGAAAAATTCGAACAGCATCTGGGCGCCACCGAGATGGGACTGATCTACGTCAACCCGGAAGGCCCGGATAAAAACGGCGATCCCGTCTCCGCCGCCCAATTCATCCGTGAAACCTTCGCCCGCATGGCGATGAACGACGAAGAAACCGTCGCGCTGATCGCCGGCGGCCACACCTTCGGCAAGACCCATGGCGCGGCGCCCGAGTCGCACAAGGGATCGGAGCCGGAGGCCGCCGACATGGAAGCGCAGGGTCTGGGCTGGATCAGCAACTACGGCACCGGCAACGGCAAGGACAGCATCGGCAGCGGCCTGGAAGTCACCTGGACACAGACGCCGAAGCAGTGGAGTAATTTCTTCTTCGAAAACCTCTTCAAGTACGAGTGGGTGCAGACCAAGAGTCCGGCCGGCGCCATCCAGTGGGAGGCGAAGGACGCCGAGGCGGTTATTCCTGACGCGCACGATCCGTCGAAGAAGCACAAGCCGACCATGCTGACCACCGACCTGTCGCTGCGCCTGGACCCGGTCTACGAGAAGATATCGCGTCGTTTTCTCGAGCACCCGCAGGCCTTCGCCGAGGCATTTGCCCGCGCCTGGTTCAAGCTGACTCATCGCGATATGGGGCCGCGCTCGCGCTACCTGGGACCGGAGGCGCCGAAGGAAGAGCTGATCTGGCAGGACCCGGTGCCGGCTGTCGATCATCCGCTGATCAACGATGCGGACGTTGCCGCGCTCAAGACGAAGGTGCTGGCCTCGGGTCTGACGGTGTCCGAGCTCGTCGGCACTGCGTGGGCTTCGGCCTCGACCTTCCGTGGCGGCGACAAGCGCGGCGGCGCCAACGGTGCGCGCATCCGCCTCTCTCCGGCGAAGGACTGGGAGGTCAACCAGCCTGCCCAACTGGCCAAGGTGCTGAAGGTCCTGGAAGGCATCCAGTCGGAGTTCAACAAGGGCGCGAGCGGCGGCAAGAAAGTCTCACTAGCTGACCTGATCGTGCTGGCGGGCAATGCCGGTGTGGAGCAGGCAGCGAAGGCGGCCGGCCACAACGTGAAGGTGCCGTTCGCGCCCGGTCGCACGGACGCCTCGCAGGAGCAGACCGAGGTTGCCGCCTACAACGTACTCGAACCGCTGGCCGACGGATTCCGTAACTACCGGAAGGCCGGAGTTGCGGCGCCCGCCGAGGTCGGCTTGATCGACAAGGCGCAACTGTTGACGCTGACCGCGCCTGAGATGACCGTGCTGATCGGGGGCCTGCGCGCGATCAATATCAACGCCGATGGATGCAAGCACGGCATATTCACGGACCGGCCGGGGGTGTTGACCAACGAGTTCTTCGTGAAACTGCTGGGCATGGACACGCAGTGGAAGCCAGTCTCCGATGCCCGGGAGGTGTTCGAGGGGCATGACCGCAAGACC
>DASQRJ010000001.1:0-3486 GCA_035642955.1 Acidobacteriaceae bacterium | reverse complement strand
TACTCGCGGTTGCTAACCAAGATCGAAGCGCGACGCTTTGACGTTTTTACGTCGCGCGTGCAGGTGCCAACCTGGCAGAAACTGTTCATCCTATCCGGTGGCATGATCCAGATGATGGCGCTGCGCCTGCGAGGCGGAACGCGATGAGCGTTTCACAAAGCCCGCGCCGCGTTGCGGTAGTCGGCGGCGGCGTTGCAGGACTGGCGGCGGCGTGCGCATTGGCGCAGGGCGGCTATGCTGTAGAAGTTTTCGAACGGCGCCCCTATGTTGGTGGTCGTGCGTCATCGTACCTCCATCCGGGCGTCGGCGAGGTGATCGACAATTGTCAGCACATCGTCCTTGGGTGCTGCACCAATGTTCTGGATCTGCTGCGGCGCGCAAACGCGCAAGACACAATCCTCTGGTCGGATGGCATCACATTTCTGGAGCCTGGCGGCAGGCAATCGAAGCTGACGCCGGCGCTTCTGCCGGCTCCGCTCCACAGCACGCCATCGTTCCTGGCGGCAAAAGCTCTCCGCCTGCGGGACAAGATAGCGATCGCGCGTGCTATCGCTGTATTCCTGAAAGGGAGCAGACCGGAGGACGACCGGCGGAATTTCTCGGATTGGTTGCAAAGCACAGGACAGACGCCGCGCGCAGTGGAGCATTTCTGGAAGCCGGTGTTGTTCAGCGCTCTAAACGAGGATCCCGACCGCATCTCCGTCCGGTATGCAGCGAAGGTATTTCGCGAGGCGTTTCTATTCTCGGCAGAGGCGGGACGCATGGGAGTCCCACGTGTGCCGCTAAGCGAAATGTATGGCCAGGTTGCAACTGCCATCGAACGCGCCGGGGGCAAGGTTCGCCTTCGCAGCACGGTCGAGAGGCTCTGCCGCGATGAAGCATCGGGGCGATGGCGCCTTCAGGTGGGGGAACAGGTAGAAGAGTTCGATGCTGTCGTGCTGGCTTTGTCCTTTGACGGAATGGAAAGATTGCTGCCGGCATTGCCGGAGGGCGCGGCGCGTGATCGCCTGCAGAGGCTGCTGGCCGGCTTCAGCCATTCGCCGCTCACTGGAATCCATCTCTGGTTTGACCGCGAAATTACGCCGTTGCATCATGCAGTGCTGCTCGAGACGACGGTACAGTGGCTCTACAACACCTCACGCATACAGCCCGAACGCCAGTCCATGCGTGATGGCCATCTGATCGAGCTGGTCGTCAGCGCATCGAAATCGCTGGTCCCCATGGAGCGGCAGGCGGTCATCGACCTGGCGCTGCGCGAGTTGGCTCTGTTCTTTCCTGCAATGCAGGAGGCAATTCTATTAAAGGCTGCTGTGGTCAAAGAAGTCCGAGCAACCTACTCGATCGTGCCCGGGCTGGATGAGCTGCGTCCGGCGGCGGAGAGCGGGTGGCCGGGGCTTATGCTCGCAGGCGACTGGACCGCCACCGGGTGGCCCTCCACCATGGAAGGCGCTGCGCGCAGTGGGTATCTGGCGGCGGAAGCCGTAAGCCGCGAAGCCGGCAATGCGCAGCGCTACCTTGTGCCGGATCTGCCTAGGCGGGGGCTCATGCGTTTGCTACCGTAGGGGCAGTCCGCACCCGTCTTACGCAGATGGGTCACGCCTCATCCAGGCAACGGTGCTTGCAATACAGTCGAAGGAGAGTTCATGGAGTTTCAACCGATAGAAGACTACGGCGTCATCGGCAACATGAGGTCGATTGCCCTGGTGGGAACGCATGGATCCATCGATTTCTTCTGCTTTCCGCGATTCGATTCGCCCACGGTATTCGCTGCGCTACTCGATCCGGAGAAGGGCGGCTTCTTCTGCATCCAGCCGGAGCTGGACGGAGAAAACAGCAAGCAGCTTTATCTTCCCGAGACCAACGTGCTGGTGACGCGCTTTCTTTCCGAAACCGGTATCGCAGAGATCACCGACTTCATGCCAATTCTCAAGGACGAGGTGCCGAACCAGCTGATTCGGATGGTCTCCGTCATCCAGGGCAAGATCAACTTCAAGCTGGAGTGCAAGCCGGGCTTCGACTACGCGCGCCGCAAACATACGGTGGAACGCCGCGGGGATGCCGTTGTGGTATTCAGGCCCGAAGGTGAAGGCATTCTTCCCATGGTGTTGCAGGCTTCGATCCCGCTCGACGTGAAAGACGGTGGCGTTGTGACCACGTTCGCGATGAAGACGGGCGATCAACTGTACTTTCTCTTCAGCGAAGACTGCGACGAAACAGAGATGCTTCTCGATGAGCAGTTGATGAAGCAGCGACTCGACGAGACCGTCGATTTCTGGCGTAAGTGGTCCGGGAAATCGCGCTACAGCGGCCGCTGGCGGGAGACAGTCAACCGATCTGCGCTGACACTCAAGCTGATGCAGGACCATGAGCACGGCTCGATTGTGGCGGCGCCGACATTCGGGCTGCCGGAGCACCCGGGGGGCGAGCGCAACTGGGACTACCGCTATGCCTGGCTGCGGGATGCGTCGTTTACGCTGTACGCCATGATGCGCCTGGGCTACGTGGAAGAGGCGCAACAGTTTCAGATATGGCTCAGATCGCTGCTGGACTACGATTCCGAGCAGGGGCCGCTGCAGGTTCTATACGGCATTGACGGGCGTCACGAGATTCCGGAGGAGACGCTGAATCATCTGCGCGGCTATATGGATTCCCGGCCGGTCCGCATCGGCAACGCGGCCTACAGCCAGCTGCAACTGGACATCTACGGCGAGATGATGGACGCCGCGTATCTGGCGAGCAAGTATGGAGAGGCGATCAGCCGCGATAGCTGGCTCTCCATGAAGCGCATCCTGGAGTGGCTGGAGAAAAACTGGAACCGGCCTGACGAGGGCATCTGGGAGGTGCGCGGCGGCCGGCACAACTTCCTGCACTCGCGGCTCATGTGCTGGGTCGCATTCGACCGGGCGATCCGCCTTGCCGACAAACGCTCGCTCGCCGGGCCGGTAGATTGGATGATCGCGACCCGCGATGCCATCGCCGACGATATACACAACAACTTCTGGAGCGAAGAGCGGAAGTCTTTCGTCCAGCACCAGGGATCGACTGACCTGGATGCCGCCGTACTGCTGATGCCGCTGATGCGCTTCATCAGTCCTACAGATCCACGCTGGATCGCCACGCTCAAGGCGATCGAAGATGAGTTGACCGTCGACACGCTGGTCTATCGCTACAAGACGGAGAGCGGTCTGGACGGGCTTGCCGGAAGCGAAGGCGCCTTCACGGCGTGTTCGTTCTGGTTCATCGAGTGCCTTGCGCGCTCCGGGCAAGTGGACAAGGCCCGGCTTCTTTTTGAGAAGATGCTGGGTTACGCCAACCACGTAGGGCTGTATTCCGAGGAGCTGGGCCGCAGCGGGCAGCACCTGGGAAACTATCCGCAGGCGCTGACGCATCTGGCGTTGATCAGTGCCGCGACCTATCTGGATCGTGCGCTCTCCGGCAATCTACCTAACTGGAGTTAACGGAATCGGATCGAGGCGAGGTAACAGT